>JBOGPP010000081.1:0-10803 GCA_050748485.1 Nitrososphaeraceae archaeon
AGTTGGGTTCATTGGTGTTTCCTGAGAGCCCATATTTAATAATGACAGCTGTATCTCTGCTAGATTTATTTGACTAAGTGCTGCAATTGTATCTCCTTTCATTATTAACGCATCGGCAGCCTTTAAATGAAATCTTGCTGATTCCATCATTGGAGCTGTCATGTTTCCAGCGCTGGCGGCTTGTGCGGTAGCTTGAGGAATAACGGCGGTAAACTCGCTGATTGATACTGATATCATACTGCCTATCAGTAACACCGTAATTATGAATTCAGGGTAATTTTCGAAAGTCTTAGCCATACAGTATCCATATAAATGGCTCGTAGTTATAGATTTCTCTTTTGTATTCTTGAAGCCTGGAGCAGTTGGATCAAACTTCTGGAAAAGTACTAAAATTGTTAGCAAGGCGACCGATCCTAATTCTCCCTACGCTCAACTAGCAACCAATATATCAAAGACATTTAAGAAATGGAAGAAAATGCAATGCATTCTTCTGAGATTGCTAATACTATCCTTGATGGCTGTGACGTCGAATGATCTTCAACTAAGATATGTGTAGGAAATGATTCAACGAAAACAAATGAAGCAAGGAAAATATGTCTGATAGAGAATTTGGAAATCTGATTAAGGACGAATTTAATATTACGTCCTAATCCTGTTTCCCATAAGGTCCAATACAGCAGCTCAGGTGTAATTCATGGACTATAGTTTTACATATAAGATCTGATATTGCCCTGTTTAACAAAATGAGTAACGGATATATTCTATCCAAATTTTGGATCAAGAAACACCTAGTTGATTCTATTTAGTCCTGTCGTCCGTGAAGTTGACTGACTTATGCATGCCTTCACAAAAGAGTTTTATTCTTTGAAGCTCGGCATTAACATAGTGCTGTTCAGCTTATATTCGAAAGAGGTTTTCCATCTGAGGTTTGAAGGTTGGGCACAGTTTTAGGCGTCATGTCATTTGATAGATAATATGGTCCATTAGGAAGGGGCATAATCTTTGGTTTATTTTGTTGTCCTTGTGGTTGCTCCACATCCATTATAATCCTATCCCATTCTATTTTCAATAGGTCACATTTTAGCCATACCTATGCCACGATCTATCTTCTTAGGATGTAGCTGCTTCTTATATGCGTCACTTGTTCCTCAACCAGTATTAAATCAAGCAAAATATGAGTATTCTAAATATATATTCTGGATCTTTGGAAAGTTCTGACTCTGCAAATTTTGTGTAATGCAGCTAAGTATACTTTTGATCCCTTACCCATTTTTATACTCTAAGAAATATACTACTGGTCATGAATAAATCTAATTCAACTGAAGCAAGTATTGTTTCACACATTGTATACCGAGTTCCCAAAAAGAATCATGATGCAATGTTACAAATCTGCAAAGAAGCTTACGATATGTTCAAGCAGCACGGAATTTTGCACTATGATGCCTTTAAGCTTAGTAATACCGATGTGTCAATGGAAGGATTTGCGAATATTGCCAGTATTGTTTCCGCAAATCAAGATGAGGAAGTGTGAATTGAGTCAATTTACTATAGAGATCGCCAGCACATGAATGAAGTAATGGCAAAGATGGAGAAAGATGAAAGAGCTGGACAAATGATGAAACAATCAATGGATTTGCTGCCTCAGGGAGCTAAGTTCATCGTCGGGGATTTTGAACGTCTAAGTGTCTAGTATAGGCTTTCAAAAAATTTATAAAGAATTTCAAAAGACAACTTGTAACTCCCACAGGCTTCGCAACTTCTTTTGCGCACTGTTCAATAGAATTAGCATGACTAATAGCCATCAATAGAACGAGTATGAATATTGAATATTAAATGGAAAATAGTAGAACAAGACTTTGCTAATTTTGAGCTGAGCAATACTCAACTAAGACTAGCGGCTGGAGATGCTGGTGATAATTATCTATGCGGAAATTGTGGGTATTTGCTCGCCGAAAAGATTCTAAAAGACATAAAAAAACTTGGTGGGAATACATACAATGAGATGTCCAAACTGTAAGAAAGTCAACAAAGTTGAATGATATTCCACAGTATCACGATTAATCCCTCTTTTGTGAGAGAATCACTATGGCATATACTACATGCTTGAACTTTGATGCGAGCTTGAGTCGGGCTAGGCTCCGGAATCTCTCGTTCCACTATTTCAAATGGTCCATCAGGCTTGGAGACTTGGACAAAACGACTAGTCATTAGTTTCTCACAATCCACTTAGTCAATCTCATGATGACTACCGACGTGTCAAATATTTTTGCATGAAATGTGGCAATGAATACAATGAAATATCATGTCTCAAATGTGGTTCGAAGATGAAAAGAGTAGACTGAATAAAGATCTTCCCAATTAGGCAATTTCTGTAGGGTCTCATATATCTGCAGACCAAATCTATTCAATTGTAGCTAGTCATATTATTCGCTGCCGTGCCTCTGAATTATTTGCTCTCCAGAGGTAAATTTCTATCAGAACAATTGGTTAGGAATTACGATCTCAGTAGTTACCGGGATTCTTTCTCTATTATTATTATCACTATAAATTTCTGCTTATAGAAAAATTGGTCTCAAATTAATATATGCTACTGCAGCATTTCCTATATTTGGTATCAAATTATTTATTATTATAGTTGTTAGAAGAAACCTTTAATTTTGCGAAACGGGTTTCGCCTTGCATCTAAGTTAATAATCCTGGTATCTTGTTTCTTAGCTCTTGGCGTCTATTCCTTACTGTGACATCTGATATCCCAGCTGTTTCAGCAAAGTATTTCTGACTTTTGTCTACGTTCCCATAAGTTTGACACGAAATATAGAGAACGGTTGCAGCAAGACCCATTGGATCTCTTCCAGCTGAGAAATTGCTATCTATTACTTGTTTCATATAATTAATGCCATATCTTTTAACTTTTTCACTGACACCCATTTTATTCGCAAGCTTGACCAAACACCTTACAGGATCTATCAATGGTACCTTTAGATCAAGTTCTGACACTATTGCTCTATATGCTTTCCACATCTCCTTACGTCTAATATTACTGACTTCTGCAACCTCGTCAAATGCTCTTGGTATTATTGCTTCTCTACATGCTATGTAAACACATGCTCCCATTGCACCGGTTCTTGTTCTACCTCTAATTATATCATTTTGCTGAGCTTTTCTGTAGATATAAGCTGCCTTCTCTAATACAGGAGAAGGTAAAGCTAATTTTTCCTTTAAACTATTGAGTTGACGAAATGCATATTTGCGGCTCTGGTCTTTTGAGGATCTGGTTTGCGTACGATAGTCCAAGGTTCTTATTCTCTCAATTACCGTCCGCGTTGATGTATCAACAATTGTCTTGCCAGAAAAGTCTTTGTTATTTTTCCCAATCACTGTAGAAAGTCCTAGATCATGTATGGCAAGAGATATCGGCATTCCTACCCTACTTCTTGAATTAAGTTCATTGGTACCATAAACACTCCATTCGGGACGAGTTTCTGCTATCTTGTCAGAAATGACTGCTCCACAACTGATACAGATAACCTCTCCAGTTATTGGATCAGTCAGAGTATGGATATGGGAATGCTTCCTTCTACTGATATTGCTTATGTCACAACTCTTAAGCACAAATCGAATACACCTAATTATATGTAAATGCACATCACTAAGATTTAAATCTCTTTGAATTGATAAAACGAACTATAGATGCAGTGTCGAAAACAGATCTATCCTACCTCCGGAATTTAGTTCCTTCATATGTATTACACTTACCATAATTGAAGGGATTTTCACACTAATTACCTATACCTAACTGGCGATAACGGTAAAGAACACCTTTACAATGAAATATTATTGCACATCTAATACATTGGTGGCAACAAGATATCGGCTCTTGCTGCTGCAGTTGATTACGAATATCATTGTTTGATTTATGGAATCCAGTCACTTCCACAACTAGATTAATCAACAGTTTATTTCAAGAATAATCAATAAAATTATATAAAATTATACAAAATTCCCCATCAAAGCTAATCTATTCATTTGGCATTTTGATAAGTAAATATGTCTGCCCTACATGAATGTGGGATCGTCGTCTAGTTGCGTGGTAGTATGTATAACTTTATCTTTTACTCTGAGTATTAGTAGTTATGGCAGATCAAGTATTCATGTATGGCATTATGGCGTGTGTGCCTTTGTAGTACTAACAGGGATATTGTTTAGCTTCAGAACAAAAAGAAAGTCTGAAGAGCGGAAATCCACTGTCTATGCTTCTACGTCTGGTGGAGAAAGGAAAGGAGTAATCTAGTAAAACTTTTATTATTTTTAGAAATGATTTCAGCGTATTCCTCAAAATCTGCCATTCTGGACCGAGTTTCGAGTTCAATACCTCCATTATATGACCTGCAATATTTTCGTTAAAATATCAAAGATGTAGCCTAGCAATTGCGATAAGATCGTTTATAATCAAACTAGTCTTGTCTTTATCCAGGCACCCTACGGGGAAATATAATCACCTCTTCCATATCTACAGCTAGCAGACAAACCAGATGCTAAGTCGTCCCATGAAGAACTCAGGAATTGGCTGCACAGTGATCAAATAGATGTTGTTAGATGAATAAGTAGGACGGGAAAAGTAGGAAAGAAAAGGCAAAATGGATTGGATCCTGAAGATAGTTACTTTTGCGTCTCTGCAGATCGTGCATACCCATGATGCATGATATTTCTTGATGAAAATTATACTTTTAATCATTCTAGTTCCGCTCTGATATGTCTTGCTAATGTATCTGTAGTAATCGGTTTCTTGATGAAGCACCCTATGCTTTTAAATGGATGCACCTCTCTTGCAGCATCCATATTAATTTCTCCAGAAGTCATAAAGCACACTTTGACGTTGATATCTTTCTGCAATAATTTTTCACATAATTCAAAGCCATCCATCAATGGCATATTCACATCAATAAGTAACAGATCATAAAAATTAGGCTCAAAATCTATCAAAGCATTTACAGGATTGTCGTAACTGTAGACATGCATAGTTGTGTCATTATTCTCCAGTCCTATCCGCAAAGTAAAAGCAATATCAGAATTATCATCAACTATGAGTATTCTTTTGTGTTGATGTAGATTGAATGATGATGTTGATTGTTTTAAATGCTCTTTTTCTGTCAGCTTAATATTAGCTAATCTATGCTTCGATTCACGACTATTAACGGATGATGGTGGTTCGGGCATAATTTATCCTCTTATTATTATAATTATTCCCCAAAATATTCAAATGATTATCTAGTTGAGGTTGAGATTTCAATGTCTCATAATCACCTAAAGTTATTAGTATGCAGTTGCTTATCTTCCTTAATTAACTTCCTTAATTAACAAAGTTAAATCATAAATGTTTGGCCTAACGTTATATCAGACAATATTTTTTTGTAGTGCATCAATCTCTGCATCTAGAGGAATGATTTGCTCTTCCTTGACCGACTTGAGTACGGTTAAGAGTTCTACTTTTACGATATGAGGCAGGTTTCTTATTTTATTTTCAACAATATTTCTCATGTCTTCCAGGTTCTTAGCACGTATCTTCAACATTAGATCAAATCTTCCGTACATCTCGTGTATTTCTAGAACAGGATCTAACGATGAAAGTTTTGATATAACTATATCTGTAAATCCTGGCTTTGCATTAATTCCCAAGAAGGCGAGATGATCGTACCCTATCACATCATAGTTGAGAGCAATAGTAAATTTTCGTATTATCCCTTCAACCATCAACCTTTTTACTCGCATATGCACAGTTGCATCTGAAATGCCGATATTTCTAGCAATTTCAACAAATGGCGTATTCGAATCATTGCAAAGCATAGATATTATTCGTAGATCGATCAGGTCTAAGGAGTGAGATTTACTATACTTATTACTTGTTTTATTACCATTGAGCTTTGGAGGGAAACCCATTAGAATTCTTTACCTTCAATAAAAACTATTAAAGGGCATAAAAATCATTATGAAGTCTATTCCTTTGATCACGTAGTACTCAATTCTTATATATTAAGTTAGGGTCCCTGAAAGAAGGTTTGGCTGTTATTGTCAAGGGCAAGAGTTAAAGTAAGTAAGGGATACTTCTTGGCATATCAGCTCGACTAATGAATATACAAGTTCAAATACCTCTCATCAAGAATACTGATATATATCATAGGTTATACGGCCATGAAAATTGCACATATTTCTGATACTCATCTTGGTCGTCGGCCTAGACAAACACGATCTGGGATCGTAAATCAAGAAGTAAGACCACTAGAAGACGACTTCTACTCTGCTTGGATCAAGTTTGTCAATGAAATAGTAGATAAGGCTAGAAATAGGCCAGATGTCATACTGCACTGCGGAGACTTTTTTGACACCCCTGCTGGCTACGATCCTAGTCCTCCTCCTGAGTATGCACGAAAGGTTGCCGCAATGACATTCAGGCAATTATATGACGCGAATATTCCTTTGATTATAATAGATGGTAATCACGGACGATACATGGAATATCGCAGTTCAACTCTATCTGTATTTCCAGTCGCCTTCGATAACGTCCATTTATTTACACATTATGATACAAGGGACTCATTAAGAACACAACAGCCTCTATTCATTGACATTAATAATCTAAATCTGAGAGTGATTACGCATCCCTCGATTGAGTCTCGGGCGTTGTCTACGCTTGGTATGCAACCCATATATAAAAATTGGATTCATCTTCAGAATAACTCTATTTCTCCTGATTTGATAAATATAGCCATGGCGCACGGTATGATCGAGAACTCTACGCTACATGAAGATTTTCTAAAAGGTAATTATCAGTACATTGCTCTGGGAGACGATCATAGAATGCGAAAGGTGACAGATCATGCTTGGTATTCTGGATCAACAGAATTATGGAATTTCAATGAGATTAATACTGAAAAAGGATACCTTATGGTCGAACTAGAACAAGGAAAGGCATCTCCAAGGATTACTACTAAGAAAATTCAATCAGGTAGAAATATCATCTTTGACACAATTGAAATTTATCCAGAGGATACCAATCTCCAGATAATAAAGAGGGTTACAAATACTTTTGATGTCCACAGACTTAATACACGATACGAATATTCAACTGCAGCAAGAATAAAAATCATTCTGAAGGGTAAGAAAACATATGGATCGTCCTTCAATATTGGAGAGATAGAATCAGCCCTGAGAAAGCTAGCCTTAGACTCCAATGATTATAATATTGTTGAGTTCATTTTAGATAGGCCAGACTATCCTGAATATACCAAACAAGAAGACATCGGCCAATCCTTGGTTGATAATATAGAATTCTTGATAGAGGATCCTGAAAAGGAATTTAAAGAATATGTAACTACTCTGAGAAACAAGGACTTAGAAAAGCAAAATTTGGATCCAAATTTACTCGCAAAGATATTTACAAAAGTACTTAATCGCAGTTCAGAGAAAACTAATGACACTTCAGTAAGTGTTGAAAGAGGCAATAATTGATATTTGAAGATATTGAGAGTCGAAATCGAGAACTTTAAACCATATACTAATGTGCTGCTGCCTGATACTCCTCATGATCCAGAGTTTCCTGAAGGTTTATTCCTTATAACCGGTAACAACTCTATGGGTAAGACTAGCTTCATTCAAGCAATATTGTGGGGTCTTTTGGGTGATGAACTGATAGAGGATCAGCAACGAAAAACACTTGTTAAGGTTGGTGAATCAGGTTGTAAAGTTGACGTCACCTTTGACCTTGGAGGAACCATATACCGAATAGTAAGAAAACTTACGATCAAGAAATCAAGATCTCAAAAAGATGAAATTGATTTCAATGAAGAGGCTGTTTTATCTAGAAAAGTAAGTGAACAAGGAACTGATAATAATGATAATTTTATTGTCGTAATTAATAGACCCACACCAGTTAACGAGGAAGTTGAGCAGATGTTGGGGGTTAGTGCTTCTATAATCGAAAAGACTGTGTATGTTAGACAGAAAGATGTAGACAGATTAGCATTAGCAGATCCAGTAGAATTAAGGAGACTAATCACTACACTTTTTGGACTAGATGAATTCGATAGAGTCAAGAACGATCTTTCTAAACTTAGTACAGATCTTCAAGATTCTATTAACATACTAAAAGGAGAGGTTGGAGTTCTTGCTATTGAAAAGATGGAACTTGTCAAGAGAGAAAATGAATTAAGAGTGAATGAGAAAGAATGCATTGAATCTGAGTCAGACTTAAATAAAACTCTCGAAAGCCTTTCAAAGTTACCCTCAGAGGATATACTGAAAAGAATTAAGAACAACGATACGGACATGATGAACAAGAATAATGAGCTTGCATTGGTAAATAGTTCCTTAGTAGAAAAGACTAATTACATAGCAAATCAGGATGAGAGAATAGACGCCTTAAAAATATCCATTAAGAATTTAGACAATCAGAAAGCTGTTGTGCAGCAGGCCTTAGAAAGTCTTCCAAATGATGAAAATCTATTGCAATTAGATAGATTATTTATGGGCATAAAAACATACGAAAATCAAATTAAACAAGTTATAGAGTGTTCTTCTATTACCTTGAATTTTGATCCAGTCTCTCAGCCAGAACAGATGAATAGTCAGTTACAAGAAATATCTAATGAAATAAAAAGTTTAGAAAAATATGAGAACACTTTACATAATAATATTGAGTATTTGAATCAGATTCTAATATCTAACGAAGTCATTTCTGGGATAAAAAAGAATAGCATAAAGTATGTTGAAGAGCAGATGAAATGTCCTGTCTGTAACAAATCAATCGACGACAAAGGAAAGATGGTAGTAGAATTAGGTAACGAAATAAGAGAAATAGACTCTGATTATAATAATGTCAATGTTCAGGTTAAACAAGCAAAGGATGAACATGATGAAGTACATAAAAAGCTAGATACCAGAAGCAAGACTAAAGTCATATTACAAAATATGCTTACACTTTGCAATAGTCTAATAAATCACAGAAAAGATGTTTCTTCCATACTTGATCTACATCATGTAAAATCAATCGAAGATCTCTTGTCATTTCTGGGTTTTTCCACAGTCAGTAACGTCATTTCAGAAAGAACAAGTCTAAGATTGGAAATAGAGTATTGTAATAAGGAGATACACCAAATCGAAGAACAGATAGATGAAGAAAATATACAGTACAAGAAGTATGAAAACGAGTTATTAAAATTGAGAAATCTAAAGAAAAATATAGTTAATGAAATTGACCAATTAAAGAGTAAGCTACAAGAATATCTCCAAGAACTTTTAGTTACTAGTCTAAATGATTTATTAAAAAATCTACAGTGTAGCGCAATTGATGAAATCATTATTAAAAGGAAAACTATGGAAAATAGTCTTGGTGCCAAGAAAAGATTCTTAGATATACTTACCACACAAGCCTTGATGCTAAAAGACGACATAAAAAATAGAGAATCTAACATAAAGAAGCTCTCGCAAAAAGTAAGAATCATGTCTGAGAAAGAGAATGAATTACGACATGTAAAATATCTGCGAGGTGAGATTGACGGATTCATTTCAAACTATGTTGTGGAAGGAAAAATGGTAGGAGTATTAAGACATGCTACCAATGAGTACATAGCACAGCTTACAGAAGGCCGCTATACTATAGACAAAATTTCTTCTACCATAAGAAGAGTGAGGGGAGGCATGGAATCTCATGGCTTGGAAATAACACTTATGGACAATAAAGACAATGTAATAAAGAATAAAGATCAGTTAAGTGGAGGTGATGAAACTGCTCTAGGACTGGCATTAAGAATTGCAATATCCAAGTTGATGGCAAGGATAAAGCCCTTCAAGAACTCAGAGAAGAAACCACCAATAATTAATTCTATAATAATGGATGAACCAATGGCAAGTTTGGATTCGTCCAGAAGAAGGATCCTAGTTAGTATGCTTACTCAGGCTAGAAGCTTCAAACAGGTATTCCTCGTAACTCATACGGAAACAGAATTTGGTGATTATCATTCAATTGCTCTAAAGGGTGATGAAAATGGTAATAGACAGGTTGTTTATACGCCTGTCAAACTATAATGAGGATATAGGTCAAAAGGAAGATACGATTTGCCGGTTGTTAATGTATGATATGATTCTAAGCATAATATTCTCTATATAATACATATTTCTTGTTTGATTTTGTAATATTTACAAGTTCAGATATCATTTTATAATTATTCTTTCTAATAAAGGCTAATAAAAGCGTAGTTAGAATATAATTAAATATCACTAGTGATGTACATCGAGATGTATTATCTAATTGCGTGAAATATTACATCTAATGTTCTATTCTAAGTTCTAGCTAACATTAGTAAAGATAAATCTATACGAATATTGTGGAAGATAATTATGATGCCTATTTTCGTATATTTGATATATCTTGGATTACTTCTATATCTTAAATGTATAGAACTGTACCCGTAATTTTAGCTGTAGTAATAATTACAGCAATGATAGGAGTTAACGTATCCTTAGAACAAGCTTTTGCATCTTCTGCTGCATCGGCTGCAGCAAGTGGTGGATCAGCGGCAGCGGCAGCAGCGGCAGGCGATAGTTCAGCGGCAGCAGCGGCTAGTGGTGGATCAGCGGCAGCGGCAGCAGCGGCAGGCGATAGTTCAGCGGCAGCAGCGGCTAGTGGTGGATCAGCATCAGCAGCAGCGGCATCATCTGATGATGATGATGACGATCATCGTCATCATTACTGCGACGACGATGAAGATGATGATGACTGTGATGACGATGATGACGACTAAGGAGCAA
>JBOGPP010000082.1:0-9107 GCA_050748485.1 Nitrososphaeraceae archaeon
CCGTAGCAGCCACCTTATCGGCAGCAATACTAGTAACGTCAGCAACTGGAACATCTATGTTAACACCAGCATTTGCACAAGGAGAAAATATGACAGATGGAGGAAATTATACAGATGGAAATATGACCGGTTCGGATATGGCAGGAAGCGGAATGGCAACACCTCCGATAATAGCACCGTAGTCATACCGGTATTAACAACACCAAATAATTTTTTCGAGGTAGTCCAAAAGAAGTCAGGTTTTACTTAAAGATCGGTTTTGGGGTGAGATACTAAATTAATATCGAAGATTCCTATCTTCTTTGTAGTGACTCAGCTTTTTGTAATAAAAAAAGTAAGTTAAATTCAAGACCTGAAAAACCACATTACTATTAAGTTCCAAATTATTAGCTAAGGGAGAAAAAATGACGAAGCCTAATTACTAAACTTCATTCACACTTACAAAATAACCACTGGAAGTACTATGAGTTAGTAGCCTCTCATGGTTGTATGCTTGCGTGATTGCTTCGTCTTCCTCATAGTAGTGTTCTCGTATCCCACAAGGGAGACAAGTTACCTCGAACAATTGGACTCTTAAAATTCACCTTTCAATATGCTATACAAATTCCATATATTTAAGTTCCATGTGTACAGCGCCAGAGGCATTTGTTCCATAAACGTAGTTTACACCGATCCGCCTATCTCAGTTTCCTACAAGTGTTATTATACGTAATCCATCTTTTCTGTGCTCATGACAATTGATATAGCCCCATACTTAGCCGAAATACAAAAACTCATGGGTATAGTTTCGGAAAGGGCAAAAAGTTCAGGAGTCACTAACGGAATACTTCGTGTGGATCAGTTGGATATTCTTCTAGACGGGGCTCTCAGCTTAGCAACCAATCTTGAGAGGGACATTTACAAAGAGGTATTAAGAAAAGAAGGTAAATCGTATGACTACGACAGTAACGAAATGGATTTATTGGCACTTGGAGTAATTTTTTCATCATGGTCTGGTTGGATTTTTAAAGCTAAATCTGAGGATCCAAGCAGAGAAGCAGAGTCAAGAGAACAAGCGAAAGCGGTCTCCAAATACATTGAGTCGATGATAGTGAACGCAATTAGAGGAGGTCAAAATATCGGCAAGGACAACGGAAGTCCAGAAGGAAAAAGTGAGCCAATTAATATTGCATAGTTCTAATGAATATATTTTACTAAATTACTAACCAGAGGAACCAAAAATTGGCTGCCAAACTTGGGTCGTCGCATGGTTTCTTCTGTATGGGCATACAATAGTTCTACTGTGACGACCCCCCCTTTAACTAACTATAATTCCCTTATGACATGCAGGTATGCCAATGGCAATTCGATACGAATCTGTACATATGTAGTGAAACAGGTCTATTTCTTTAGATCTTTTTATATTTTGTTGTGCATAAAGTCGCCGTAGTACGTGAGTACTGTAATCGACGAGAGGTGAAAGGTTGCATACCCCTAACGTGAGACCATTTTGGCACACGAGTAGGTAGGAGCAAGTCACCAGGTTTGGTCGGCCTGGTTCCTACCTTTTCTAACGCCTTTTTATAGTATGTTGTGAAAAAGGCGGCTGCAATACCCAAAAGGTAGCCTATTCAAACAGGAAAGCAAGCACTATAGTATAGGTAGGCGACCAACACTTGCACATTCCGGCTTCATTTCTAAGGGTCGTCCTACCTTTTCTAGTCACCATTTTTATAACATGCGATAGAGTACCCTATTGGTAGTTGGAGTCTTTAAATCACTCTTAATGAACCAAACTGTCAACCAAAGGGTTAGGGGGTAGGCGACCAATGCGTCTGACATACACTGCTTATTGGTCGTCTGCCTTTTTTAACTAACTATGCAATGGGGTGGGTGGATGCACTAGTCCCCGTGAATGGATGCCGGGGTTATATCTCTATTATAGTAACCGATCTATTTATTTTTTATGTTATAATCTGTTATTAATTAATCAAAAAAGAAAAGGGAAGAGGCTAAATCTTCACCTTAACACTATTACCTTCAACTTTCACTTCAAATTTTTTCTGATCGTATGTTTTAATATGAGACATAAATTGACCTGCATGTTGCATATATTTCTGCAAATTTGATGGTAAGGAATCAGTATCTAGGCCTTCCTTTTTTAACTAATTATCGAATGGTGCTGAGGAGCTAGTACACAAGGTCGAAGAAAACACTAGCCACATAAATGCATACCTGAGTTGTATCTCTATTATAGTAACTGAGCTATTTATTTTTTACGTCATAATCGTTTGTGGGCAACGGAGCCCACAAAGTTGATTAATAATACGCTCTGGGGTTCCATGCTTTACATTCCCTCGCAAAGAGGGAAGGCTAATCATTGCTGGCATAATAACAGTTCGTCTTAAAATATCATAACTTTAATGAAGCTGATAACTAAGCTTACATGCATAAACTAGTTCCATAAATAAAGGGGAGAAAGATAAGACGGTCCAGCTAGAACAGAAGCAGAGACAACCAACTAACTGGACCCCCAAGATGCGTCATTAGTAAGTAATTAGCATCTCTAATTAAGCATGATAATAGATTGTATAGTTACTCAGAGGTTCTTAGTACTTTTTCTAAAATTCAAACTATGCAAAAGCCCATTATTGAACGGTATAAATCGACAACATTTTGTCGACTTATTACTAGTGATTCATACTTGAAATAATGTTACCAATGCAGCGCCACTATTAACTATTCTAGTCCATTAGCCTTTTCTAGCCTATAGACACGCTTCGTAATGTCTACAATTCTGTCACGTAACTCTCTTTCTATTATTAGATTTAAGAGGTGGCTCATGGTCCATTCTTTCTTATTTTCCAGCCTAAGCCTATTCAGCTCAGTTACACTTTCCTCCTTAAGGAATTGTTTGTAGAGGTCAATTCGCTTTTCAAAACCTGCTTTCATCTTTTCATAATCACCATGTGACTCTTCTCGTTCCTGATTTAATTTATCCTCTTCAACTTTCAATTTATCCATTAAAGTACGCATGCAATTATGACTAAACATGAGAAAGGAGCCATAAATATACACTTCTCTATAGCTTGTTATTGTTTCCATTTTTGCACTTACTTTACCTAGCTTCTCTTGATAACTTAAATAGTTTCCTTAGTAAACATATAGTGATGACTAATTCGCAAAAAATAAAAGAAAAAATCAAGGAAAAGGTAGAGCTGACAGGTGACTCATGCTATGATGACTCATGCTGTACAGATGGTGGTCCTTCAGTTAGTTTTGAAAGTGAAGGAAGAAGAGGTGGATGTTGCTAAAGAAAGTACTTAAAGCCTTAATCAGCCAGCCGTTGCGGCTAGAACATTAGGAGGAGCTGCAGCAACCTCAACTAACTACATGTCAGGAAACGCTAACGAATCACCGCAAATGGTAGCACCTATAGATACAGATACACAGAAGCAGGAAGACATGAAGGAGGAGCAAGAGGAAGATAACGATTCAGAGGTTAAGAACGAAAGAACGAAAGGGATGAAGAATAAGGAAAAATGTGATGTACAACATTTGTAAAATGCTTAAGAATATCCAGAACTACTATAATACTATTGTCTCATTCCACAATGAGGCAAAATAACTAACTTTCACAAATAGGGTATAGTGTGTTACCTGACTTAATGGCCCCTGCTATGCCCTAGTTGCTGCCACGCTGGGACCATAGAGACAATACGATTGTACGTAAGTCTGTAAGGGAGAGGGGTTTAGTAGAAATGTTCCTCAGCTAATAGGTTTCCGTCTTTCAGCAGCCCCTCTCCTGGTTGTTTACTTATGTCAGAGTTCAATCCCAAATGGCTTTGTATCCCACCTTCTTCATTGCCTTAAGAAAGCATTCTAAAGTCAAAGGTAATTCCTCACTCTTAACGATATTGCCGCTTTTATCCATTAAAGTAAAGAATATCTTGCTGTTATTGGAGCATGAATAAAAGAGATACTCCCCGCTTTCTGATACCAATATTTTTGGCCGCCAAAGATTGGTTAAACTCTTCACACTCTATATCACAATTGGGATACTATTATATATCATTTTCATTGATTTGGGACTAATTTAAGAGTCATAACCATGACAGGGAGCCTACTATTTACTTATTTTGCCTTGTAAAAACATAATGACATTTCATTATTTTACCTTATATCCTACTCTCAACGGAATGAGCAAGCAGACGACTCTGGCTAAAAAGGTAGACTATGAATTACTAGAGGAGATACTAGAGAACATAAAGGTAGCAGTAGAGGACCAGAAGCATAACTTTCAAAAAACCATGTCAAAGCAGCAGAAGCACAAGGACTTAAAACAACCTGAAATATGGTCATTAGCTAAAGAAATGTTAATTGCACATGTATCACTTAGGACATTATACCGCTGGGCACATGAGTACTTACAACCAGAGGCATTTATGGAGAGTAAGCAGAAAGCAGCACTAGCTAGACAAGTTACTCACAGTATTAGTGTAAGTGCTGACAATTGGCAACAGGATTTAAAGCAGCAAATAGAAGAGCCAAAGGTATGCTATGATGAATCATGCGTAAAGGGATACGAATTCCAGAAGGTAAGAGAGGGACAATATTCCTATGCATTCCTACAAAAGTTATGCATATGGCTTGATGAAACATTAGAGCTTAAGAGTAGGGGAAAATAAAAGATAGGTGATTAATCCCAAATACCTAATCTGGATAATGGTCTATGTGACTATAGAAATATGCATTACTCACGCTATCACCATATACAAATAAGCCTCCACTTATAGGATTCCATACTTGATTTCCTATCTTTAATACCCCTGTAGTATAGTAGGTTTTCTCCCCTGTAAATTCGTCTTCCTTCATATCATATATTATATGCTCCAAATCAAATGGCTTTCGAAAGGTTTGATTATTTACTGATATCCCAACGATACCGGACAATATTAGACGCTCATTAAGGTCAATGGAAAAAGTAGCATTAGGCTCAAATGTCATACTTTGATTCTTTATATCAAAACTTATTTCTATCGCTGATAAATCGGGTTTAGCCTCACTTACAGGAGTAGGAATGTAATCAATAGCATCTTCCATCATTGGTATATCTAATTCTATTTCGCCATTTACCGCATGACTAGGTACATTCTGCCAATTCTCTGCTGGTTGCGCATATACTAACATACCCGGCATAATCAAGGACATAGTATCCTTAGCCTCATTATAGTTATACTGATAAAGAACATAGTACGTAGTACCTAGACCTACATGATAGCAGCAATAAGAAACTTATTATTCAATTTCCTTACTGAACAGGATTTTCTAAGACACCACTTGCAATATCCTCTTGCTTCTTAAGTATTTGCAATCCAATACTATCATCTAAATCTAGCTCAGAAGAGTAGAAAGAGATCAGCAGAAAAGATTAGGAGAGCAACAGTAGTATTAATAAAATATTGGCAGACACATCCTAGGCAGCGCAAGGAAAAGAAAAGAAACCTAGTACTTATGTACCATTAAAGAAAGGTGATAAACTACCTGAGCAATGGAATAAAAACATGACAGAGGGCAAGTTGAGATATTATCAATCACATCCAGCAGTTAACTTAGGTAAACCACATTCACAAGCAACAAGAGATAAGATTAGACGATCAGCACTGAAGGCAGGAGTAGGCAAGTGGAATAAAGGAAGAGACAGATGACATGGAAAGATAAGATTACCGAATCCATGAGGCGTAACAAGGAGATGAAGAAGCAACTAGAAGAGGAAAAAAGAGTTCTATAATAGATAATAGTGAGGTATGCGTAGATAATGTGGAGTGGCGGTCCAACAATGGAATGGCGTAGGAGCTAGTGCCCAAAGGGGTTGAAGCAGACGGGCACTAGCCCCGGAATGGCTATATCTCTATTATAGTAACTAGCCTGTATAATATCTGCCGAATTAATATTTGGGGACCATCCCAGAACAATGTAATTAACCCATCGTATCAAGAAAATGGTGTTCCTGGTCCATCCCCAACTTGAATACACGGGGTTGGATTGTATTCTAATGGAGATAGAACTTTTGCATTCAGATAATGCCGGCCCACTAATAAGAGATATCATAAATCAAAGCTGCATAGGTCTAGTTGTCCTACTTGGAAAAAACATACTTGACCCGCCGGGATCCACTCCTCAGTTTACACATAATTGGGTTGGATTTGAAATAGGGGTGGCTGAATGTGCTTGTAAGCCTGTCATGGTTTTTGAGGATTACTATAATCCCATAGACTTTCCAGTTCCTTACTTAAACCATTTTGTTCGATATAGGTTAGATGGGAAACATTCCAAGTACATTGGACAGATAGTGAAGGAGAATATGCCAGTTCAGAAATACATTGCCCCAGATGTTATTCGATGCCCAAATCCCAACTGCAATGCTGTTTTTTACTATTGTAGCGTTTGGATTGAAATGCACTGTCCAGTATGTAGAGAAGATTTTGAAGTTGATGAAGAATCAGACACCAAAAGAGGTAACAGATTTGACTTCATGCCTAGTAATATAGTATAATTAGATGAGCTATATGATTATCATACATTCGAATAAGCTATTAAGATTTCATATAGATAACGCGCAACTTTGTTACCAACTCTACACCATAAAACCTTAATTGTAACTAGGCAACTTATATATAAAGAACAGGGCTATTGATTATGGAAGTATCCAGGCAATCTTCAAGGAAGGTGGTTCCAATTAAGACATTACATTATGGCAATGAAGCTCGCAATAAGGAAGGTCTTAAAGGAAGACTAATCGTTGTCGAAGGAATAGATGGGTCTGGAAAATCAACTCAGATGCATCTCATAGAACAATGGCTACGATCGAGAAATATGGCCGTCTTTCTTACCGAATGGAATTCTTCCGATATGGTCAAACAGATTACCTCTAAAGGGAAAAAGAAGGGCAAGCTTACCCCAACAACGTTCAGCCTATTGCATGCAACAGACTTCGCAGATAGATATGAGAGAAAGATTCTACCGCTTCTCAGAGCTGGTTATATCGTCTTGGCCGATCGATATGTCTATACAGCGTTTGCTAGAGACATAGTACGAGGTTGTAGTAGAAATTGGGTCTACAAAGTTTATAGCTACGCCCTAAAGCCAGATATCACATTCTATTTTAAAGTCCCTATAGATGTGGCTATTGAAAGAATTCTCGTTGGACGACCAAAACTGAAATACTATGAAGCGGGGATGGATTTGAATCTCAGTAACGACCCGTATGAAAGTTATCGGATTTTTCAACAGAGAATTATTGATGAATACGATGTTATGGCCCAAGATGAAGGGTTTGCTGTTATCGATGGGACATCTGCCATCGAGGAACAACAGGCACAGGTACGCGGTCTAGTTAAAGGTATAATTCCGAAAAACCAACGGAGAATTCTGGAAACGGAACCAATCAATATAGGGGTGCCGGCATGATAGGCAGGAAACGAGTACGAAAAGGAACATCGAATACGATAACTGCGAAAAGACCAAGGACCCAACCACCCATCAAGGAAGCAGATGATGACGACTATGATTTATCAATCACTATGAAAGAAACTCGTCGGTCAGGATCACCATTGTTTTATGGAGATGGCATCAGGTACCTTCAGGGCGATACACACCTTAGCGGGAAGCTTATTGTTATAGAAGGACCAGATGCTTCGGGAAGGACTAGCCAGATCTCTGTAATACAACCTAGGTTAGAAGCTGATGGACATGCTGTTGTTACCACTGGATTACGTAGGTCTGAATTGATTGGTGAAGGGATATTGGAAGCGAAACGGAATTTCGTACTGGGAAGAAGAACGCTCAGCTTATTCTATGCTGCAGACTTTGCAGACCAACTTGAAAATAAGATTATACCAGCATTGAGAGCAGGATACATAGTACTTGCTGATAGGTATATTTTTACGTTGATGGCAAGAGATGCGGTGAGAAAGATTAGTAAGACATGGTCACACGCATTGTATGGATTTGCATTAAAACCTGATCTAGTCTTCTATCTAGATGTAGATCCTAATGAGTTGATTCATAGAGTCTTTCAAAAGAACCTCTCTCTCGATTACTATGAATCAGGTGCAGATGTTGGACTCTCTGAGGATATGTTTGAATCCTTTATTATGTATCAAAATAAGTTAGCAAACGAATTCCACCGAATGCAGAAGAGATACGGATTAATTCCTATCGATGGAAATCGTACGATTGAAGAAATTAATACAGATCTTCTGAAACGCATTGGCGATTTTCTATATACAAAAGCTGAATGATGACGATCAAGAATTCATATGAATAGCTTTACTCAATTTCAATTATGATCTATTTGCCGCTCCCAGTTATGTTCAAGGAATAAGACATCGGACAAAGTTCCATTTAATTTCCCCAGTAAACGAAATTTTATGAATCCCAGGGACAAACACACTAGGTTTCGAAAAAACCCAGTCACCAGCAGCTATCCCTAAAATATTTTGAGCGGATATACAGAGAATGTTATCTTCCGGGACTTCGATTCCAAACAGATTTGATTGCACCTTCGCGTTGGTAATGTCATATGCAAAGGTGTTCAAATCACTTCCAGCAATAGTTACTTGGAAACTTCCTTGTTTAACAGAGTCAAAACCTTTTGACTTCTTGGAATAGGAAGTTATTCAGTTGTCATTGTCCTTGCTTAATTTTGAGAAGCCTTTCATTCTTGAGGTATCATTCTTTTCTTGTAAGTGCTCTTGCACAATTTTGTTCTTATTTCCGTTTTGCGCTGATGTGAGCCTTTTCGTATCGTTTTCTGTCCATGCAACACTAAGTACTGTTTTTCCAAAAACCAGTGCTATTGCTACGACAGAACCTATCATAACACCAACAATTATTGCTGTGTCCAACCAGGTCCCTTACTATTACATGTATCCGATATCATACAGAGATATATAGATTGCTAGTTAGTTTAAATAGTGATTTTCGCTTTCAAATACCAATGGGTCAGCTTATATTGATTGTTCCGGTTTTCTTCTACATAGTATTATAGTATAGAATTTCTTCAAAATACTTGGCATTTAACCAAAGACTACTGTGAACGCCCAATGAAAGCATAAAAATGATCA
>JBOGPP010000083.1:0-2276 GCA_050748485.1 Nitrososphaeraceae archaeon
TCAGCCTGGTAACCAGAAAATTAAATACGCTTGTTATAGAACATTTAGCTGTAATATACATGAGTTTAAAATAAGTATATATGTTCACTAGATCAAATTAGAATAAGATGCCTAAACAACTAAGACACAGATCGAGATCAGAGATAATGTCATCCATCCTCCAAGTCACTAATGGCAACAAAGCGAGAGTGACAGAGATCCAATACAAGACATATCTTTCTTATAACATACTAAAGGAATATCTTGTTCACCTGCTTGAGAATGATCTAGTGGAGTATACTGAAGGAGAAAGAGCGTTTAAAACTACACCCAAGGGCATGCAATTTCTACAGGTTTACAATAGAATGGATGAACTATTTGTATCCGCACCTATCTCAAATAGGCAGTAAGTTTAGACTAGGCAGATCCAGATACCAATAAACTATTATAGGTACAGCCATATTGCAGTGTGACCAGAAATAGTCCCTGTCTGTTATCCCTCGTAGCTTTTGTGCTACCTTAATGGTATCGAAAGTATTGGAGAATAATAACGACAACACCCTACCCCAAATACCTTAGCTCATTAACTAATTGACTCGTCCATCCAATAATCTAAGCTTGAATATTTATCATGTGATAACCTGTTGAGCCGTCTGGAAATGGTTCTCTGATCGCAGATGTCTGGACATTTCCGGTCTTATCAGTAGTCCTTACAGTTAGTTTGTATTCTTTTTTCTGTTCGGTAGGTATATTCAATTCAGCTGCCCACATGACCCATGAATAAGGCGATAGCGGTTCCTTGATAGATGCATCTTTCCAAGTAAGCCCATTATCAAGGCTTACTTGGACTTTGGATATCCCTCTTGTTCCCGCGAATGCTATCACTCCTATAGTGGTAGTTCTTCCAGTAGGAGAAGAGGAGGAAGACGTACTGTTACTTGAACCAGCAAGATTGGAACTAGCAGGCAAAAAACCTCTGAACCTGGTCCTTAATGCTGCACTTCCTGGTATCACTATGGATGATAAAGTGTTAATTCCTGCTGTATTACTCCAACCTTTGCGCTGCCAGAATCCTTCATACACGTAGTCAACAATCTCAATCTCCGTTATCCATTTAGCGTTCATCATTCCATATATGTTAGGAACGATAGCTCGGACGGGAAAACCGTGCGCAGGGGCGAGTGTCTCTCTATTCATATCATATGCCAAGATTGTACCATCTTCAAGCCCTTTCTCTAAAGGAATTCCTACGTCATATCCATCGAAGCATCTAAAAACAATATATTCTGCTCCTTGTTTTATTTTTGCCAGCTCGAGAAGATTCCTTAGCAGTACCCCTTTCCATATCGCATTGCTAATCAGGTCCCCTCCTACCTTATTGCTTACGCATCCCAGGGTTGAGAATTGTTCCACTGAAGGCATCGCTTTTAATTCTTCATATGTTATTTCAATTGGATTATCGACCAGTCCTTTTACACTCAACCTCCATGTCTCCGCATTGACGGTTGGAATTATGGGGCTAATATCTATCCGGTAGAACAGTTCCGTTGGGGTGACTTCATACTGAAGAAGAGGTGATAGCACAGGATTTTGAAAGCCTGCTGGAGCGGAACTCGACTGGGATGCTGGCAATACTGGCACAACAGGTTGGGACGCTTGTTGTTGACTATAGAATAGTAGACGATTAGTTCCATAATAGAGAATCGGTAAGGCGACTACTGATGCAGCAGCCGAGCGTAGGAACATTCTTCGGTTTATCTTTCCAGCCTCTGTCATTGTCCTTGGTTTAGTATCACCATCGAGATCAGCAGATACCTGCTTTTTTTGAGCAATATCTGATACTAGAGGCTGACGGAGTGATATCTTCTGATAAAGTCCTGGGAAAATGAATCCAAACGCGACATTAGGTGGAATAAGGTAGATGAATATGTCAGATACCGAGACCAGTCCTGCAGATGCCTCGGTTAGCGAAAGAAGAACAGAAGTAATGACCATTAATAAAACATAAGCAATGATGGTAGACTGGACCGCTTTTCCCAAATAATTCCTCCAGGGAAGTCTATCATATAGTCTTCCAACAAGTATACCGATTAGACCGTATAGAATTATGTTGACAAGAGTAGCCCCAATGAAAGAGGTATATTTTGCTAAAGGCCCTAGTGTCTGTACGGCTTGAGATTCGACTTCCCCAGGTGTAAGGGAAAATAATGTCAATGATGCGATCTCTGGAACGAACAACCCCCCAGCAAATAGTCGTAGAATTATTGATATAGTAACAGCAATTGCTCCAGCCACAG
>JBOGPP010000084.1:0-2085 GCA_050748485.1 Nitrososphaeraceae archaeon
AAACAAACGCAAGCTTGGACAACCAAAGACGACAAATGGTTTGTGATCACATATTCTGCAGAACCATCAGCTTATTTCAACTCTCGAACAGCCGAAAATATAATCAAAACCCTTGTATTAACATAAACACAAATATGATAATAGTACCTACTACGCAGAGCAGTATATAAATACAGTACAGAGGCTTTGCAATGAGTTAATGAACTTTAAGGTGGTCGTCAACCTGATCAAGGTTATAGTACAAAAACTGAACTAATTTTTCATTTGTTACAAAGGGCTAGACAGAATAGGCTCAACTCTGTCGTTAGCCTAGTCGCAACTAGAAAGCTCGGTTTTGTGAAAGTATACACACTATACTCCCTCCAAGTACGGAGCGGCCGATATACTTTTCTAACCTAGAATTAGAATATTATGATAATAAGAAAGGTGAGTGAAGTTGGACCATTTCGGCTATGTCATCAGAGTGTAGGCGACCAGCAGCGTTACAATCCAGCTGGCAATTTGATTTGCTTTTACCCAATGGTTCAATAGAAATCCTTAGTTATATGACCGCTCAAATCCTCATGAAGAACAATACATGCAAACTAGAATCAAGGCAATTTTATCTAATTACGATGGAACATTATCTCCAACTTATACAGTAAGGAGCAAAACAGATTCAATACCAGAGCAGTTAGAAGGAGTCTTGTGGAAAGTATCTCAAAGAATCCCAGTCTGTATTATCTCGGCTAAAGATTATCATTTTATACATCCTGGGGCAAAGTTTGCTAGGATATTTTCATGTATAATGGGTATTGAAACAATTAGACATAGATCCCAGGAAAACTTGTGTCTCTAAACGTAAGTGATCACAGTTATAGAGATATGTTAAAGATTTGATTGAATCCTCTCCGACTGCGGCAGCATAGTTTTTGGATAGTATTATTTTATTTTCTACTCCAAATATTGATAGTAACATAAGAAGTAAAAAAATAGAAGGTTGTAAAATTTTTAGCTTCTATTTGCTGTCGCCGTCAGTGTCGCTGAAATTGAACTATGGGAATACTTGTTCTGCTGCTTGAGATACTGCGTTCTCGTCACCTTGAATCTGCGAGGCAGTATTCTGACATCCGACGTTTAATGGTAGTTTACCGTTTCCACAAGCATTAGCTTGTGAGATTGCTTGATTCTTTTCATATCCCTTCTTCTTTCCTGCAAATGCATCTTCTGTTGCCACTGCTGATGTTGCGATTAGCATTGCAGCTACAGCGGCCACAACGGCTATAGTCAAAGTCTTGTTGTTCATGATTCTGCCAATATGAACACTGGGTAGGTTTATCTAGGTTAAGAAAATTTAGACTCTCTCTTAAATCTGATATTTTTTCTATAATAACGAACTGATTAGCCGTCAGCGTCGGTGTACTATCGAGATTGAGATGGACAAATAGCATTAAGTGGATCTATGCTGGTTGTTATTCCAAGTTAGACTATTTGTCCTCGACCTCGATTTGTTAAGGATTAGATCTCCTGAACTAGAATTTGACACTAAAGAGTCATTAGGACTGACCAGCACAGATCGATAACAAAGCAGGATGAAGGGTGGTGGAGATTAGTACTCAAACTTTTTGGTCTCATATACCATAATTAATATGATACCTTATTACAATGATGTGCTAGCATGATGGATCAATATCCGACATCTACCATATCTTTGCTTTGTATCACATTAGTTCTCTTTTTGAATGCTCTGGGAGATCCGTTGGAATATAAAACCGTAATAGCCAGCACATTATCCAATTCAACGTCCGTTCACGGTGGAGGGACAGGAAGTATTGTCTGTCCAATGGGATCTCCTGTTGATACCAATCTTTCCTTTGTTGCCATTTCCTCTAACTCATTTAATAATAGAACAATAACTGGAAACTGGACCTTCTATAGTTTTGATTCAAATGGCCCAGGTGATATTGTTCAAGGAGTATTGTACTCAGGCAATATTGGTGCCTCAGGGTACGAACTAGACGGAGAAACTTTAGATCAACAAGATAGGATCATGCTCTGTGAACCTCCTCTATTTGGACCAGTTACCATTAGTGGTACTTGTGGTAG
>JBOGPP010000085.1:0-2806 GCA_050748485.1 Nitrososphaeraceae archaeon
GTCTGCTACATCAAGATTTGAGGGTAACCAAGAACCTTCAATCATTACCGAAAAATTCCTATCTGAGAATTCCTTTCCCCAATTGTGGGTCATCTGTGGCTTTATTCCAGCTTTCACCTGTTCTTGGATAAATGAAAGAGCTTTAACGCCTTCAGTGCTATTGAAAGCTGGAAACCAGTAAGTGCCTCCTGACGGATATCCCTCCTTCTGTTGGAGTATCTCACCACCGAGCATCCACAAATACGGATACCACACATCAGCAGAATGATTGGCGCCAGTGAGGTGTACGCCTTCAATCCCTTTAGGTCCAAGCGTGGAATTTAGTTTTTTTGCAGCTTCGATATATCCATCCCACGTGGATAATGATTTAGGCTCTACACCAGCGTCCTCAAGTAAGTCCTTCCAATACCATATTCCTCTGACATCAGTCCAAGCCCAAATACCGTATATTGTGTTATTGTAAATCATCCCATCTATATTAGACTGGTAAAAATCGGAGAGTCTTCCCCAATTCTCAGTCTTTCCAGTAAGATCCGTTAATAACCCCTTATCAGCAAGTTCTCCTAACCAAATCTGATCCACGCTTACTACATCTAACTGGGTTCTGTTAGTTATAGAGTTCATTATTTGCCTCTTTGTTTGAGAGTATGGGGTATCCATGTATTCAACTTCAATATTGAGATCAGGATGGTTTAACCTCAACTTCTCAAGAGCGGTATCTACGAGAGATTTTCCCATCCCCTTTCTATTAAACTCATCAAAAAGTACCTTCAAAGTAACATTTTCTCTATTATCATTGGGTATTGAAGTTGTGGAACCGAAACTGGGAATTGATTCATAAATGCAGAAGTAAGTAAGAAATATACAATTGATAACTATTATAGTACCAACTGACCGAGGCTCCACTACGTTACATTCTAGACATTAAGTATTTATCATTTTTGTTCTAACTTCAAGTTATTTTGCTAAGATGTCAATACTAAGACACTGGATAAATGAATATTTAGTACTAAGAGTGGTTTATCGATATAGCATCCAAAATAATAAGGGCTATGTCATTCCAATTCAAAACTGTCGACTTGCCTTTTGGATGACTGTCAAATTGTGGTCTGATCTCGTCGTTTGCTCTCTTTAGAGTTGGATCCTGGGTAATTGGGCATTCTACTCAGATGGATACACGCGCGTACTTAAGGTAGCTCAAGGTAGAGATATGAAAAGGATAAAGTCAAAATTCCAACAAGAAAAATAAAAATATAGAAGATTTCAGGCTACACCGGCTGGTGCGTGGCTCGATTCGCTATGTTCCATTCTCTTGTGCGTATTCAAAGTTTCTTCTGATTCAAAATCTTTTCCACATATACCACAAATTGTCTTCTTCTGTCCATGTCGCGCCTCAGGAGTCCCGGATGTGGAGTACACCTTTTGTTCACATTTTATACGAGTGCATACTAGTTAAAGATATGGCCACCAGCTGCTCAATCCTCGGAAAGGCATAATCGACAATTTGATCGGAATTACTTTGTAAGCCTCGTACCTGCAAAATTTGGAAATTATTATTGGAACAAGATATGCTAACACTGGGATCTTAAAACAAAAATTGCTCTGGAACTAGGGTTGATCTCTTTGAGAATAGAGATGAAAGCGACCATTGAGAATGAATTTGTCTCTCTCAATTGTTCTATAGTTTGATAGAGGGCCTAAAGGATGCGTACGTCATACATTTTACTTTTGCAGTAATTCAAAAAAGAGTACCAATAGTCATTAAGGACTTATGATAAAATACATTTTCAATTCTTTTAATACACTTCGCTAGCGTTAAACTGTGATCAGCGAAATCACGGATCCTTTTAGATATCCATACTATCGCTTTCCAGATGATTCCCTGACTGCAAGACCATATTCAAGCCTTGTTTTTTTGCGCATATAGGGAATGAGTCTATAATGAATTGAGTAAATCCAAGTTCTATGCTCGTAATCCTTTTTCAGGATATCCTTTATAATTAATGATACTAATCCGCCGGATAGCTTGGACACAGAGATATTATTAATTTTACAAAATTCATTCCTTTTGAACTGATATTCTTCAAGTGTAAAGTAAGGACGATTTACTTGTATGATGAGAGGCCATACTATATTCTCCCATACCAATCTTCGATAGTGTGTAGAGTGAGCATGCTTTCCTTTCTCCTTGATCCTTGATCGCATCATTGACAGGGTATATGACATCAATCATCAGCAGTCAATTTATTATTTTTGATCGATTTAGGTGGTTGGTTTAAATATGTTTTGTCATCACGAAGACCATCAACAGAAATATTCTGGTTAGTTAACACTTTGCAAGGTTTGCGTTGGCATTTCAAGGCACTTTATATGAGATAAAGTCCTACTCTGAACCAGCTACTAAATCCACCAAAGGGAGCAGACTATAGCTTGTAGTTAGTGAGTAGGCATCGCTTGTCTCTTCCTTTCGAAGGTAAATGCTGGTACCTCGAATCTTTAGGAGTTCATCCCTCTCTTTTTCCGTGAAGATCTGCCATCGACTTTCGTGCACTTTCGATAGCTTTCTGTCTCCGGGGTTTCAGAACCAGTATATAGAGAGAACCTATCATGTATATTGAAAGGAGAACAATTTGAGCTATGACCGATTCCAACGTCGGATGAATTCCGGTCATAGTAGCTAGGTTAATATCCAATCTTGGAACTATGCCGAACAATGGTGTAGTAGGCACCACTCCTAATTCTTGCAATTCTCTAACTGCATTGCCCATGAATGCTATGGACATATATGCTCCAATTCCCATGGTTA
>JBOGPP010000086.1:0-4342 GCA_050748485.1 Nitrososphaeraceae archaeon
AGATCTTTGATACGAACAGATAATGCTTCTACAGCTCTGAATCCGCCAGCTGCCAGAAACATAACATATGTCTTCAAACGTATATCTGAACATGAATTTAGAATATCGACTACGTCTTCCTTAGACAATGCTTCCTTGTTCCTTCTAACTATCTTTGGTAATCTTACCTTTAGCTTGAATTTTCTTGGACTGATGTCTATGTCATAATACTCTAGAAAGTTCTTGACAGTAGTTACATAATTCTTCAATGAATTCGGGGCAATAGTATTGTTACTTTCTTGCTTCAGGAAGAGTATATAACCAGTAAGGAGATCGTAAGGATCTATTTTTGCTCTCATGATTTCCATGACAACGTTTTCTATTTCTAGATTGTATTTGTTATTCGTGTATTTGCCAAATTTTTTCAATCTTTCATTGTACTTTTGAGCAGTTGATTGATTTACTACTGCTACATTAGTCAGATATCTAGATACGATAGAGTCGTCATTTTTCGAGTGCACTCGTTTGTTAGTATGAGGAGTTACTACAACAGATTCAGCTAAACCTGTCCCAGAGCTAGCTTTCAACTAGTAATACTGTTGTGATCGATACTTTTAAGCATTTTGTATTCCACGTTTTTAATGCGCCCCTAATCAATACATTCCTAGTCATTATTGTGGTATAGTTTCCATTATCGCAAGATGGCATGTATGCTAGCTGCCATAGTGCAATTCTCAAAAAATAAGATTGTACTAACGATTGGCTTGTGATGTTACAGCAGTTGTCAGCGGTGCAGACTGCAGCTCCTCTCTATCCAACATGCCTTTCCGTCTTAGTTTTGCCTTGTATTTTATGTTTCTTGGTCTTGTTCTCAATCGGTAACTACAACAAGGGCACCATAACCCTTCCCATTTTATGAATATCTCACATACTTGGCACCTCTTCTGACCTGCCGCGTATCGTCCTGTACCAACTTGCTTCTGAGCCTTATGTCTTATGCAAATCCCTTTACAAGTCATTTTAAATTATCTACTCTTACTGTATAATATGTACACAATACATGCTTATAAAATATTTTGAAAAATGGTCACAGATATAGAATTTAATATAATGTGAACTAGAAGAATATCGTACATAGATAGAACAAGTTTGTAATTTCCAAGAATGTTCTAAATAATTATTCAATCAGCAATGCATTAGCAATGCTTCAAAAATAAGAAAATGGGCCATATTATGAAGATTAGAGGAATATGCTCAATAGAGTCTTACAGGGTATTCAATTAGAAGAAGATGTAGCACATGTAATAATCATGATAATAAAGCGATCCAAGAAAAACTGCGCTGCCTTCGACGTTCAATTTACATTCGTCCTTAGAAGTGTCCAATAAGTCTGTGACTTGAACAGTAGCAGAAGGTGCCTAAACAGCAGAAGGAACCATTATTACTGATTTGATGCTTAATCGGCTGCCCCACCACAAGCACAATATCCAAACTCATCTATTCTGGAATTACACATGTCACAATATCCAAATAAATCATAATCTACTTCCCATGATTCTTTGCCAAATCTTTTTAAATGAGCGTTGATCTCGTAAGGAACTGAGGGGAACATTTTTTCCTTCTCGGCAACGCTTTCAATCATTAGAAAGATGGGACGCTTCATTCTATATAAAACTACCTTTGATAATTTCAATTTTTGGAAAGAAAACAAAATATATCTTTTTATAAGATTTAAATTACAAATAATAATTTCACAATCATAGATGATAAACATGAAATTTAGTGTAAGCTGTAGTCAAAGCTTCGCATACAAATAAAAAATCATAATACACCAACTACCCCGTTACAATAAATATGCGATCTTGTATAAACTGACAAATAGCTCATGTAAAAGATAAATGTAGTAGCCTATATACTAGCATACTGATATGTCTGTTAACGAGAGATTAAGGGAATTTCTTACACAAGGAAAAGATTGGGAACGAAAACCAACAAATATTCCTGGTGTATTCCTCGTACGACTTCCAGGATTAAGAAGTACTAGCCCCTCACTGGCCATTGAGATCAATCCAGTTGATAGTATTGGTTCGCCAACAAAAAAAAGAGGAGTAGTAGTGAGATCCACACCAGAACTCGAAGACATAAAACGAATAATTTTGGACCAGAAGGTTTCAGAGCTCACAAAGAATATGGATGAGATTAACCCACAACGAAAACAACCCGCTACCGCGACGAGTAAACCTGAAGTGTTCGAAATTTAGATTTATTTTCTCTTCAATTGACACGGCATAGTCAGGATTGATGAAATGTGGAATCAGTTTGATATTGTGAATCTTCTATTCTATTAGCTGCGAATTAACTCGTTGCAGCAACAGCAGCAGCATCATAATATAGTCATCAACAACAATTAGTTGCATGATTCATGATTACTCCTTTTTCATAAATCATATTGCCTAAGTGTCTGAGTTGGATCTCATACGTTTCCCGTGAAAACTGGTAATTCTATATTTTCTCAATGAGCTTTGTATTGAATAATTAATGACTATGGAATCCTTTATTTAGTAAATAGTGATGAATATTTTATCTATGACAAAAGGTCATCTAGATATGATTTGATGTATAGTATCATAATACGTCTCTAAGATCAACGGAGGCTGTTCCAGAGCGAATGTAAAGATTGAGCAATAAAGCGATATAATGGTCCTCTAAATTGGTACGGAGGTCCAAGTTCGTTCTAATCGGCTTACTTTTTCGATACAGATCTGTTAAAGGCAAAGGTAATCAGATGGGGCATATCATTAATGCGTCTACAGATTCGCCTTATCCGTCGAGTGGACGAAACCAGCCACCGACACTAAGAGCTCGTCCCGCCTTAGAATCGGATAGATTCCAGCTAATCAAGCGATCCATGTGGACATTCACAGTTACGTCGTCACCTTTCGAAAGGTAGGAGGCTACATTGGGATCATTCAGCGCCTCGATTGTTAGATATTTCAAATGAATGGAACGATTGATCTGTTGTGCCTTTTCTCCTCCTACAAGTTCTACCCGACCCCTAATCAACACTCCTCTGAGGTTCAGTCCGGCCCTTGAGATGTCGATCATCACGGATGCACGAGGCCTTGCCAGTAGGTTCCTGTATTTGTGTGTATGATGCGAGGTCGGAACGCAGATATTATTGCCAATTCGCAAGAACCACATAGGCAGAAGATGGATACCGCCATCATCTTCGATTGTGGCTAGGTTAGCAATGAGCGTCATCGAGAGGAGCTCGTCGATCTCGGTAGAGCTAAGTATTGGGGGCTTGTTTTCTGCTGCATCAGGGGAGTAGCTTGTCATATTTCTCCTCCCTCTTCCCCCTCCTCAAGCAGATGCAGCATTTTCAGTGGCTGCATGACATATATCTCATTGAATGGCATATTATCTCTTAGTATTCCTATGAATACATTAAAGTATATCACATGCAGATTACATCGGTCTGTTAATTCTTAAAGGAACTGTAATACCCGTATGAGTTCTGGGATTAATCATGACAAAATGTTAAATTATAGCGATCACATGGACATATGTGAAATTTGAACAAAACAGTACGATATCCAGTTATTCTAAGGTACCCATTTTGTTACTAATTGTAATCCTTATTGCTACAATATCACTGAACGTAAATTATGTACTAAAAGACATAGAAGCAGAAAATACAATAGAAGGTATTAATTTTGGCTTTCCATTAAATAATACCATCTATTAATTAGTGCCATGAGAAGATCGAGTAACAATGGATCCGAGGATGGAAATGAGGAAGAGGCTAAAGAAATAATCCTGAGGGAAGTACAAAATGTACATGCTAATCCTTCGGAGGTTAGACAAGATGGTTGTGCTGCATGTCATGTGTTATTCACCTTAGTTGACAAGATGCAAATAAGTGAATCAAACGCTTCAGACCTGTTGTCTCAAATCCTCTTTCATGATCCTCAGTTAAATGATTTTTTTATAGAAATGGTAGAAAATATTCATATGAAAAAAAGGAATATGGCAATCCCATTTGTACTAAAAAATCGTAATGCAAAAGATCGTCACATTGAATCAAACTTTAAGAACTTCCTAGAAGAGCTTTCATCTGATGTCATAAACTATGGGTATGATCTTGCCCTTCGCAAACTGATGATTTCGGCGATTGCTTTGGAGATTGCACAGAATATTGGTATCGATTTTCATGCAGCTACTGAAGAACTCTATTATTATATGAGAAAAAATGACGATCGTACCGATGCTCTGTTAATGGAGTTTAATGATCGATTCTACAAAAATATAAAGGGTAATAATGATCTCAGTCATAGTTGAATACAACGGTACCACAATGATT
>JBOGPP010000087.1:0-2881 GCA_050748485.1 Nitrososphaeraceae archaeon
CAGAGACAACGACTAACAAAAAGATATCACAACCAATATGGAGTATTACAAAAAGAATAAGAAAGGCTCTTTGGTGACCTCATTGAGCCTCCATGATCAGTAACTAAAAAGTGATCACTTCTTTGAGGATCGGGTCGATTTTTTCTCTCCTTTCTTTGCAGACTTTGCTTTTTTCTTAGCAGCCATTTTCAATCATATGAAATAAATTGATAATATATAAGTTTTTTAAAACAGTCTACTTATGACACTAGATTAATGATTGAACTTCTTCAATCTTTGGATAAAATTTCTACTCTACACGCTTTAACAAGATTTTTGAATTTTTTAGCGTCCTCCTCTGTACCGACGATAGCATTGTAATGGATAGGTATTGTGACTTTTTTGGGTCGCAGTAGTTCGTTGACAGCACTAGCGGCTTCTTCCGCATTCATCACATAAGTACCTGAGACAGGAACAAGTGCGATATCTGGGCCCACAGATTCCATTTCTGGGATCAAATCTGTATCACCAGCATGATATATCCTCTTTTCATTTATACTAAAAACAAATCCTACCTTTGCATCAGACTTGGGATGGAATTTTTTATTAATATTGTATGCAGAAACCGCCTCAATTGTCACACCCTTAATAGTAGTTTTTTCGCCAGGCTTTAATCCCCTAATTTCTTTCAATTTCAGTTCAGCTAATTTTTCAACGCACTCGGTGGCTGATATTATACTTGTATTGATATTAATTATTTGATTAAGATCATCGATGCTTAAATGATCGAAATGATCATGAGTTATCAAAACTACGTCTGCGTCATTCCGATTCTGGTACTTGGAGGCTAGTTGGTAGGGATCGATATAGACCGTCAATTGGCTATTCTGACTGTTGGTTCCTCTTATTCTAAATCCATCATGGCCTGTCCATGAGATCTGGACACCTTCCTGTTCGTACAATATGAGGATAATGTCAGCTATCGAATTTAAGTTTGTTCCTGAATCCGTCCTGCAAGCTAGCGCAAATGTTCCTATGCTGGGTTTAAGGAAATGCTTCAAGTTTTTATAATTTGGAGGCTGCATAGCAATTCTACTATGCCATTCTTTTGCAGGTACTTATGCAAAAGTAAAATATCTTGAATTATGGAGTTTCTACAGTGATGCATTAAGGTATAATCGCTGCCTTCCAATTGCTGATTCTACAATGAAATTTCAGCAAGATTAGATCCTGAATAGAGGAATATACATATCAATTGTTTCTTGTTTAATTTGCCATGATTCGTACCACATGATCTAATCAGATCCAATGATTCATATCTTCATTCATTATCTTAAGCGTACTAACATCAACAATGTAAAGGAAAATTCTTAACTTATTTCTACTCTGCTTGGGCGATTTTCGACCTGAAGCTGTGTGCCTTCGAAAACAAATAACCTCTGATATCAGGAATCGAATCGACAGGATATAAATCTCAGTTTATTCAATTGAGAAACAAACGCGCGGGAGTTGCCAAGCATGGCCAAAGGCGTGAGACTGTTGGCACGATGCTCAGATCCATGTGGCGGGGATACCTCATCCCGAAGGGGTCCGTGGGTTCAAATCCCACCTCCCGCATCTTACAAGAATGGTTAACCAATTATTGACTTATGGACTTAGTTTGTAAGAATTATCGCACAACGCACTTTATCGTAATGTATGGCAATATCTAGTGATAGGTACCGAAGAAATAATTTGAGAACAACTAGGGTGGTCATTTTTTACTACAATGATAGGACTTCAGTCATTTTCAAGTGTACCGATTTTATCTAGACAAAGGATTGGACAAACTAAACACAGAATGAAGACATATAATACCGAATAGATATTTATGTTTCGAACTAAGATGAGTCACTCCTCCTATCTTCATAAAGGGATGCAACTCTTATTTGCACGATAGCGCACTTTACGTACGCCGATCTCCTGATAAAATTGAAATATGGTGTTATCAATAAAATGATTCGCAATAACATTATTGCTATTATAGCCATCTCTTTCATCGCCGTTGGAGGTTTATGGGGTATTGGAAATCTAGTGAATCCATCGCAACCTTCATCCCTTGACATAAGAGAAGGTATTTTGCTTGTCGCTAAGGATAACCTGTTCAACGAAACTAATCCTACTATTTACGCTAAAATCGATGAGCCAAACAAGCTGACCATCGTGAACAAAGACTTGGTAAGGCATGATTTTATTGTTGATGAATTGAATATCAATACTGCTATTCTTTCACCCGAACAGGATTTTGTTACGGCAATAGCTTCAGAAAAACCAGGAGAATTTGAATATTACTGCTCTCTTCATCCCGCCACTATGAGAGGAAACATTGCAGTGAGAGAGAACTAAGAACTCTTTTGATACAGGACTTTATTCTCTCTCCTAATGCTGGATATTCTGCTCAGGGGGATTAGCTCAAAATTTTCAGATAATCTGACAAATTCTAAAAGAGGGAGATCCAGGATTGAATCGAAGTCTCGATAACTCACAATATAGAGTCTGGGATCATCTGCATATATCGCTTTACTAAATATCTCCCGAAGTCTTCCCTTTCTCCTACTCATTAGGATTCAGACGTTGCTCAAATATATCACTATTATCTTTTATACACCAAAAGACTTGCAAAAAAAATTATCTTTGATGGCGATAGACATCTGCGGAGAAAGAAAGATCAGCGATTTGATAAGTAATCTGTTTTCTCATAATTATTGGTTTTATTGCATTCACAAATAAAAGCTGCAAACGAGACGGTTAATAATAAGATCATGTTTGTGACATCCTTCGTTTTACCTGATTCCGAAAATAATACAATTACGAATATTCAAAACTCAAAACCATAGAATATATCTTGAAGCCGGTATGAACA
>JBOGPP010000088.1:0-4441 GCA_050748485.1 Nitrososphaeraceae archaeon
GTTCATATGTATTTCTAAATACACTATTAGTCGAACAAATTAGGAGGCGCTTGTTCTTCGTCTTCAGATTCATTCATGTAACCAATTACTGAATCCACCACATCTCCAGGATCCTTTGTGCATGCAGCTATTACAACTATCATCTTGTGATCAAGGTTACCGCTTGGATAAAGCTTGATAAATTTGAATTTGTCATACTCCATAACATCCCACTTATGGTGGCCTATTAAGAGTTCGGCGGCTTCTCTTTCAAATATGGTGGCAGATTTGATATCAAGAACGGATCTGATCTTTTCAATCTTAGGTTTATCTAGGTCAGAATCAGGCGCAATAAATAGTTCAGAGATATTTCCGATTGGATCTATTACAAAAGCGGCAAAAATACTCTCATCAACGTCTACCAAGTGTTGTACTCTGTTATACGACATTGATATTGTATCTTCCAATTAAATACGATATTGTGGTATTTACATATTTTACCTATCAGAGCGATAAGGCCAGAGCCATGGATACAAGGACCCAATGGAACTTGGCTATGAGTGGAAATAAGCATGAAATGCATCTCCAAGTGATGTCCATGAAGACCACGTAACACTCATGGGGAAATGAGTGTCCTGTAGGGATAGGGCACTATTAATACCTGTAATAGAATGAGAGTGCCAAATTGGCTGGGAGGACATTTCATTACAGTCATATTCCAATGAGGTTTTGATTTTTGTAAGGGGGCTTGGGTACCAGTTTCGTAGATACACTGCCATACTATACCAGTTTCTTGTTATATAGCAAAAACAGATAAAGTTGCTCTACCTTTATTATTGAATAATCAGCTAAGAATTGAAGTTGATAAAAGTGCCCTGATGGCCTGCAATTGAAAACATCTCTCTAAATGTTGATGATGATGCATATTATTTATTATCAATCCATTCTTCTGATAGAAAAGAGCCAGCACAAAAAATACGTTGCCGGCATGATAAATTCATACACTTCAAAGACTTTGTACATTTTCGCTTGCCACAAAAGTAATTGGTTACTCACATCACCGGCTGTATTGATGTTACCAATTCAAATGCCGCTACGTCTAGGGACCAAAAACGACAAGTTTGGTATGGGCCACCGATTTGTGAAGAATCTGACATGTTTGTAGGCATCAGTGTGTTTTCCATTGTAGATGTATTGCGTAATCATTGGACCGGGTACGGTGTGATGAAAGACGCTTCTGCATATGACCGAAGGATGAATTGTTTCAAGTTTATCTTACTCTTGTAAGAACACGAAGAAGCTCCCTGACATAATGACCTGCATTATTCGACAGGATTATACACTGTTGATTCTAACGAAGATTTCATTAAATGAGTAACCACCTTCTAGTCAGAGCCTTACCAAATGTGAATGTGTAGGCTTGGAATCCTTTTCCTTTGATATCAATCACCATGTAATGGGCCCCATAGTCGTCATGAATTGATAGATTGTATAATCGCTGGCCATCTATTGTAAACTTGTCTCCCTCTGACAAGTCTGCTCCGCGATATATTCCTACTAGTGTTGACTCTGAGATAGTGACTTGCCCTTTCCCTCCTGCAACCATATTTACAGACTTGGCAGAATAGACTAGTACAATACGACCTGTTTCACTTTGCAATGCCATATTATCCGCGTTGTTCTTCCATGTTCCATCAAGATAAATGACATTGGGTTTAATATTAGAGCCGGTGTTGGCTAGAGAATAATTCACGGTTTGATCTGGTTTGAACCCTTCTGGATTTCCCAAAGGTGCTCTGGCAAATTGGTATCCGAAGTACAGTTCTGATGAGTTTATTTTAGAGAAATCTACTGATTGTACATTTTCTGGTGCTGTGGTTGTTATTGTTTGTGTAGCTGTATTATTATTTGAACTAGTAAGACCAGTGTCAAGACCAAGTTCAGCATTATGTTCGTGAAGAAGGGTCTGGATTACTCTTTCAGTTTCAGCATAACCTCCTTCACCAATATGATCATATCTTATGTAGCCTTCGTTATCAACTAAATATTTTCTAGGCCAATATTGATTTTCATATGCATTCCACGTGCCTTTGTCGTTATCTTGGATTACAGGATATTTTATACCAAACCTTTTGACTGAATCTTTCACATTATCGATATTCTTTTCAAATTCAAATTCAGGTGCATGAACACCAACTATAACTAGACCTTTATCTGCATATTTTTCATTCCAGTCAACAAGATACGGAATAGTTCTTATGCAGTTAATACAGCTGTATGTCCAAAAATCAACAAGTACTACTTTCCCTTTGAGGTCTGTAAGACTTATTGGCTTGGTGTTTATGTATCCTGTAACCTTTTCAAACTCAGGTGCTTTTTTGAACTGGGACTTGTCAATTGAAAATTGTGCTTTTCTTGTTGTCATTGAATCATTGCCTCCTTCCTGTACTATTTGTATTGCAGGAATAAAATTTGTTGTTCCTCCTCCTTGACCCGAACCTATTACTTTATTGAGTTCAGGACTATTGAAATATACAGCAAAACCTACAATTAATGATACTACTCCTATTGCCATTACTAATGCACTGAAGTTGTCTTTATTCATCATCATTAGATTCCTCTCTCAAAGTTAATCAGTTCATTTGCCAGTGGAAAATTCCCAAGCAACGACAGCTGATTTGTGAACACTAGTATGCCAAGTATAATGAGCAGCGCTCCCATTGCAGGATTGAAGTATTTTAGATATTTTATCATCCTTCGAATTATTCCAGTGGATTGAGAGAAAAAGGCTCCAGTTATCAGAAAAGGAATTCCAAGTCCCATTGCATATGCTAATAATGAGTTATAAGCTGCCCCAGGAGCTGTGGCAGCCAAAGTAAACGTGCTGCCTAGAATGGGACCAACACAAGGAGTCAATGCAGCGGCAAATGTTGCTCCGAAGACAAAAGATGTAATATAGCTTGTCTTAAACTTTGGTATTTTAGTCATCTTTTTTTCAAAATTTAAAGTTCTTAATTTTGTAGATAGAATAAGATACGCTCCAAATGTCACAATAACTATGTCTCCAATCGATTGCAATGTGCTTTGAAATCAGATCCCGACAGTAGAAAGCACACTGTTTAAGATAACACCAAGTACAGCAAATATCAATGAAAAACCAAGTACAAAATATACAGTATTGAGAAAAATATTAAGTCTGGTTGACTTTCTGAGCGTTAATGTGTGACCTTCAGAACTACTATCATTAGCAGTCGAACTTTGAACTTCATTTATGGTTGTTCCAGAGAGATAGGAAGGATACAAGGTGAGAAAAATGAACCTGCACCTGCTAGTGCAGAAATCAGCACGTTTACTTCTACCATGATTTATGCTTGGTTAACGATTTGATTAATACTTATTTCCAAATCATATCCATATTAGATCCAATTCTTGTTTCGTATTATTAAGAAATTCTAGAGTAAGGTGATTCTCAGTAATATTGATAATCCAGCCAACTCTGCTATATATATAGCCAAAAAATAAGGAATTAGCGCTTCAGCATAAAGCGGCTCCATCATAAAATAGCCATATACTGCGATAATGTTGTGCAGCATTAATAAACCCGCAAAAAGCATTAAACCCATAGTAAATCGGGCCCTGCTACTTCTGTAAATTCTTGTGTATAGAAAGAGTAATGCCATTAGAATCACTATATTTGCCAATGCTACTATTGCATTAGCCGTAATAAGAGGCTCCAAGCTAACAGGTAGAAATAAATGGATTTGCTTATTTACTTTTGTCCATATCTATTCCAATTTTAAGAAATGATTCAAAGGTCTATCGGGTAAAGTAGTTTTAAGGCCTCTTCATTTCCATTTCATTTTAGATCTTAGTTCGTTGAAAGCTTCCATGTTTGCTTCAAGGTAGTTGGAAATAAAATACGAAACACCATATTTCTCGCCCATTTTACTAACTATATTATTTTTCTCAAGAACGGAGATATGATGTTGAATTGCCTTATAATCAAGCCTTAGAGTTTCTGCCAGCTGATTCATATTATAGGGATGTTCTTTTAGCAAATCAACAATCCTAGCTCTGTTTATGCCGCCCCTAGAACCAGCGAAGAGGTACCATAATATACGCTTGGCATTGGGGTCTGGCATTATTTGGTTTCTTTCTTCTTACTCCAATGAAAACTAATAAGTGTACATTATCATCAACATACGCCAATTTTATTTATAGTGCCTGCAAATCTTGTTACTGCATACAACGAACCATTGCCTGATTATCAATTATACAGTTTGCTCCTATCCTCGTACTTGATAAAGAGCCTCCTGTGATAAACTCCGTTGCTTTAGTTGGGTTCATTGGTGTTTCCTGAGAGCCCATATTTAATAATGACAGCTGTATCTCTGCTAGATTTATTTGACTAAGTGCTGCAATTGTATCTCCTTTCATTATTAACGCATCGGCAGCCTTTAAA
>JBOGPP010000089.1:0-8958 GCA_050748485.1 Nitrososphaeraceae archaeon
TTATTAGGAGTAGAAACAAAAACTATCCATGGATTGGATTTCAGAATATATCTCTGAGAAACATCAATTAAATTGTCTTGCTCTTTATTACTGTAAAACGCTGTTTCGTCGGAATAAAAGAATGAAACATTAGGTATACCTCTAGCCTCCTCTGGGTGGTCTGAAGGCATTGCACTAATTCTAACACTATTTAATTCTATTATCTTTTTGTTTAGTACTAAAGGTTGCTACGTTAGAATCAATAAAGAAGTGCTCCATTCTTTCTATAATTGAAATACTTGTTTCTACTCTGGGTCCGGTTGCAACGACTATCTGACAACCTCTTATCTGATCGTCTTTGGTGGCTGGTTCCTTTTTACCCTGTTCCTTCTTATTGCGCCCGAATAGTTTAGTTTGTTAGATTCTATCTTGCAAAAAGTCTAAAATCTTCTGCTATCTAGAAATATATTATCGAATGAAAGAAATTGGTTCAGGAGATATGAATATAGTTGTTGTTCTAGCTGCTATGCTATGCTTTGGTGAACTGGTTATGGTTGTGCCCACCAATCCTCGGGCTTATGCTAGTGGTCCTGAGTGGGATTGTGATGAAGACTTTATTGATATTCCTGGCGCTTGTAACTGCTGGCATAGTGGGTATATGAATGGTACAATTGGTTTTAGCGCGTTTAATGTGACTGAGGATGAAGAATGCAAAGACAAAGGAGACCAATATCAGGCTGGCTTTGATGCAGCGAGTAAAAAGTAACTAGTTAATTTCACGCTCGGCACTTTGTTAACATAGTAAGTGAGGTCATTGCTGACCGCAATATTCCTGCCCGATCGGCTAACGAGATGAGATCAAACAATAATATATTAGGAAAACCATGCCAGTCATTTGGTTAGGTTGTTAATTGGTTGGATACAATAGAAGAGTTAGATCGAAATAGAGAACTGGCTTCGACTGCATTAAAAGAAAAACTTACTGATGCCAGGAAAGACCGTCCAGAAATGTTAGATGAAATTACTGTCATTGAAAGGGCCTTAGAGATGATTGAGGATGTGGATAACTATGTTGAACGATTTAACGAGTTAGAAGTGCTTGTGCGTAGTTTCTTAGCCGATGCGGAGAGCCAGCCTCCCAATATCCCAAATACTGACCGGTTAAATAGACTCACGAATATCAGGGATGATCTGAATGTCTATAAGAATGCATACGCAAACTATGCGGTCGGGTTGCTATCGAAGAAGGAAGGAGATTAACGTTACTGGTTATAACGTAACGATCTAACACTCGTGGAATCGCTAGCGATATTATACGATTAGGGCCTACGACGTTAGCATAATGCATTTAATGCAAGATAACTGACAAACAATAAGTATTCATTTCATGAATAATAACAAAATATAATGGTAGATCGCAATGTAACAATAAAAGGTTCCAATATAAGGTACAAAGAATTTGGTGAAAGTAGGGGATCCTCCGAACATCTTTTGTTTCTTCACGGTCTTGGTTCTTCATCGGACAGGTGGATAGATATCCCTGAAGCATTTTCAAGACATTGTCACACAATAGCTGTTGATTTAATTGGATTCGGCGGAAGTGACTCGCCTGAACTCAATTACACAATAAAAACTTTCAGGGAATTTGTTTTGGATTTCATGCGTTCTATTCAAATTGACGATGGCAGGACAACTATAATAGGCCACTCTCTTGGAGGATACATCGCAGCTGAAATAGCTATTGAAAATAGGAGTATGATAAACAGGTTAGTGTTGATAGACTCATCAGGAATGCTTGATGGACCTACTCCTTTACTAGAGGAGTATCTCAGTGCAGCTATAAGTGCGTCCCACGAAAAAGTAAGAAAAGTATTTGAACAATTAGTTGCTCAGTCTTGGAGGGTCATTCCAATACTGGTTGACGTTTTTATAAATAGGATCAATAGACCAGGAGCAAAACATGCCTTCGAATCAGCGTTTTTTAATAGTACCGGCACACAAATCGGCTTACATAGGCTAAAAAAAATTCAGGACGTGCCCACTCTAGTCATATGGGGCAAAAGCGACAATTTGATACCACTTGAACATTCAAAATTGTTTGAAGGGACGATTAGCAATACCTCACTTGAAATCGTAGAAGATGCTGGACATGCCCCATTTGCTGAGAAACCCGCTATTGTTAGTGAAATGTTGCATGAATTCTTTAGATTATGAGTGATTCCTAACTTGTCAGGCAAGTACATATTGAAATCTGCTGGTCTACACGTTCCTATAGTCCCTAGCGGCTGTGCTAAAGATCTTTTTATCTACTAAAGAAAACTGGATCAAATGTTTCATTGCAATGGCAAAATAGGGGAAATGAACTAACCCAAAGAGATGTAAGCGCTGCCAGAGAATGGCTTTCTGCATCTTTCACTACATGAATTCCTAGCCTAAGAATTTGGTAATTGGACTATGATTATTCTAGCTACACTCAAAGATTCCATACTCTGCATACAATATAAGGTGAGTCCCTAAATTGATCGGCGGGATATTGACTAATTCGCTTTGCCGTTTCAAGTCGTCTTACCAATTTGCAGAGTTATTATTTTCTTTGTAGTAATAGCCTCACTGCCCAGTCAGGCCTAACTATTGAATTCTAGAATGGAAGATGCCAAATCGGATCCCATTTTGATGCATCCTCCTCAAATGGCAATTTATCTTTCGAAACAGCTCTCATCATGTTCATCTCTTCACGACTATTTCGCACCTTTTGCCTGCCGATGATAGGGACGAAAGGATAGAATTTGTCAAGTTCATAATCATAAGTCAGGTAATAAGGCTGATGTTTGCTTCCTTTCTTGCCAAATTCAAAAACAGCATATTTTAACTGGATAACTGATCCTTTTTGTTCTAAAATTTCGCTTATTACAGTTACGCATGCTACACTGTCTTCTATTGTTCTCACGTCAATCACTAACCAGAGGAGTCCATGGTACTCGTCAATATTAACGCCATATGACAGCTTTAAGTCAGTTTTCTTGCTTGCATCTAGCAGATTTTCAATAGATTGTTTGAGCTTATTGAAGTTTACATCAGGATCGGCCTTCTTAATACAAATACCACATCGTCCAGTTGAGATCAAATTGAGTCTTGTTTCTAGACTAATGTATGCCGACGATAACGTAAATATCGCATCTGAATCAGAATTTAATTTCCTACTATCACCAATATTATCTATGAATCTTTTGAAAAATACCAATTAGTGTTCCTCCTCTCATTACTTAAATTAAATAAGCATAAATATACAGCGATAATGTGATGGTTTTAGAATTCGTTCATGTTTGGTACAAAAAAAAGTTGTATTAGAGCTTGCGTAAACTCCATACCAATATTATGCTGCATAATTTTGTTACTGCTGTTATGATTGCCCTGTAATATTGTGCTGGGGTGAACTCAGGGGCCTTTCCTCCAATACTACATCCAAATCTATTAGACTTCCATTTCTAAATACACTTAGAACTACATTATCGCCAGGAGACTTATTTCCCTCTATGTAGGATACTAACTGTTCAAATTCTCTAATCTTATCTCCATCAACTGCTACGATTACATCTCCTCCATGTTTTCTGCCATATTGATCGATTGTAGTCCCGCTCAACCCAGCTTTGTCAGCAGGACCCGCTTGTACTATCGTATTCACAGAAACCCCCTTCAGATTTTGTGTTATATTTGCAATACTAGCTGCCAAGTCTGAAGTGAGTGTGGCTCCAGTAAATCCTAGATATGGATGGGTATAGTTTCCTTCATCAATCAGAGCCGGAACTATTTTTTGTACAAGGTTGGATGGTATTGCAAAATTCACTCCTCCCGGAAAACCTCCAAAAGTAACTCCAACTACCCTACCCTTTGTGTCCAATAACGGACCGCCAGAATTCCCTGGGTTTACAGCAGCGTCTGTTTGAATCACATCAGGAATCGAGAAGCCAATATTAGGGGCCGGAACCAATCTGCCTGCTTGACTTACAATGCCTGTTGTCATAGTTCCAGCTAGTCCATAAGGATTTCCGATAGCGATCACAAGATCACCGACTTGTAAAGCTGACGAGTTGGCAAGTTGAAGCGCATTAAGGTGTTCTTCTTGCCGCAAGGTATTATTTTCTGTTTCTATAATTTTAAGAACTGCTAAGTCAACATATGGATCTACCGCTGTGACGTTGGCTCTAGATCTATCTCCATTTGTAAAAGTCACATCTACTACCTTGGCATTTGCAACTACATGATTATTGGTGATAATGTGTCCCTCTTGATCGAATACAAAACCAGATCCCAATCCTGTTCTATTCTCCTGTGAAGGATCTGCAGCGATACCTGTTTGAGGGACCGATCTAGTTATTTGTACAACGGATCCTTGCGTCTGTTTGAATACGTCATTGAAAACGCTGCTATTAGGCGTTGTTAAGGGAAGAACCGGTGAAGAAGCATTTGCATGCCGTAAATCAGAATTGTAACCATTTTGCAACCTTTGCTGCGGCTGAGGTGGTTGCGTGTAGGCGATAGAATCGATCAATCCTGCTGATATATGAATTAGCAAGAAAGCCAGCGACAATGACGCCCCAAACAAAAATATTGTTGACTTACATCTGGTAATGGCAGTACCGTTTTCATTAAAACTCATTTTGTCCGTTTCTCTATTCTTTTCATTATTACTGTAATTATGCATTTTTCTTATCTCTTCATTGAATAAAGGAATTGACTATTGTGTGTTTTGGCAATCTTTGTCTGAACCCAATGTATCCCCCCTCTTTATAAGGAAGCATACAGAGATCTGAGTAACGCAAGATACCAACCAACAGAAGTAACCGAATCACCATTACTGACGATTTTGTAGTTTCAGAGAAAGATGATGACATCTATCGAGGTCTGTATATCACTAGAAGCATTCAGTAGATGTACAGATGCACAATGGATCAACATGTATTGCAACAACCGATCACCCAAATTTACATCCTTTTCTAGATTCGTAGCATTTTTGTTGAGTGGTATCCCGGAATTACAATATTTTATGTCCTTACATCACTCCGTATTTTGCCTTTACTAATCACCTAAAAAGGGAATTAGTATATATTACGAGGGACATAAAAATGACTGGCTAACATGTGTTAGTAATAGGGATGAGTGAAAAATGGATCTAGAAAAAAATAAGGAACTATCTAAGAGCGTTAGTAGCATGGATAATAACATCAGTAATAGTATATTTCCAGAAGCACGAAAAGCAGGAAGGCAAAAACGAGAGATTAGAGAAACTGAGAAGACAGTAACAGGGGCAGACAATATAAGGCTAGGGACCGTGCCTGACTCCTTTCAATTGTTCTCCATATTATCCGATAGAGGATCTGTTAATCTCTTAAAGGCGGCATATACTGGCCTTAAGACTAATTCCTCGAATTTTGTTGGAAACTTGAGTAAAAGACAGTTTTATACACGACTAAGGCGACTTTGTGACCTTGGCTTGATAGAAAAGCGAGATGTGGGAGTAACAGGAACAGGGAAGTCAATGTATAGAACGACTTCATTAGGTTCTATAATCTACAATGGACATATTGATACAATGGAACAAGCCTTATCTAATTATTGGGAGCTGAAAGCGATCGACATTTTAAAAACTAACCCAAATTTTCCACCCGCCCAAAAAGATGCAATTATCAATCAGTTGGTTCAATCTAATGATAGTCTCAGCAGAATGTTGAATTCGACATACTTGTCTAGCTTTTTCGTTATAAAAGACTTCAACCGCCTTATTATCGAGGTGATGCGAGTTCTGGATAATGCACAAAAGAATGTTTATTTCGCATCTCGGTATCATGACTCACACGTGTCAACCAAGCTATTTGAGACATTTTCAAAAGGGATTGGACTGCATATCATCGATAGCACTCCTGAACAGATCAGTTTAGAAAAAAGAATTAACGCAATAATTAGAAAAGCACCTAATCGAGATACATTTAAAATGATCGATAAAATGATTCATGCACCATCAAGCAAATTTGAGCTTCTTAGGCTCTCAGACCTTCCTGCAAGCTTTATTGTAGTTGATGAGCTTCAAGTCGTCTACGAGACTATTAGCCATACGAACCCACAGCAGTTTACAAGTGCATTAGCATGTTACGATGACGCATACTTAGCTCAACAATTTATCAAATACTTTAGGATCTTATCGGAGAAAGCTCGTGCACCTCAGATAATACAAGCCGCTGAATCAAAAACCTTGCCTTCAAATAGGACTAAACCATCAACGTCAATACGTCCTGGCGATAACACAGTCAAAAAATACTAATCTATCAAGCCTACAATAAGGATATCGACTAAGTATTGCTATCTTTTTCAACATCTCTGAAGAAAGTAATAAGGCTATATTGTTTGCCTTAAACTATATATGTACATTTTACAGTAGTTTCTGCTTTTTTTGCTAAAGTCTGATTAATGTTATACTGAAATAACTCATTTATGTTTGAGCTTTCCAGGGTCAAGTTGTTTAACCCTATCATACACTTGGAAGTGTTTAGCTTTAAGTATGTGTTTGATTTGAGATAACATAGAGTATCCTGATAAAAACTATTGCTTCAGAAATTAAAGTTGATTTTTCCACCCAAAAAAGATTTTAATGTTGATATCCTTAATAGGACTCTATATGCGATCTTTTTCTTCCGGAAAGCAAGATACTGTAGAATCTGAAGATGGTAGATGACCGGATATCATTACCCGACTGCAAAAACTATAACATTGGAAGAATCAAGTGAGAAAATGGAGATAATCGGGTAGATCATTAAAAATAGGATCTATAAGAATCAAATCATGGTTGGTGCTGTAAAACAATTATGGTCCTTAGAATATAGTAGCGATTTGCTAATACACAGTTCTTGTATGATTAAAATGTCAGTTAATTAAGAGTTGCGAATCTAATTCATAGTACTTGTGCGGTAATCTGATCCTATTTCTATTGCAAAGTAGCTCCACAAAACGGACATTCATGAATTCCACGTAATATCTTTTTACGACACTTAGGACAGCGTGGCCTCAATATTGATGAAAGAATTACAACTCCAACTGCGCCTAATCCAAGACCTACTAGAAAATCCGAATACCTGCGCTTTTTCCGCCCGTCTGCATTAGATTTGTTATTCTTATCCATTATTTTCTTCACACGATCTGCTCGTGAGCGATATTATACTAAATGGCATACTACTTTATCAGAGTTCTTGGTTATATCTTTTGTACCTTTTCTAACTAGATCAAACTTATCCGGAACAGAAGTCTAAAATCTTTTGATTCTGTACCTTATAGTATTATAAATTATTCTTACCGCATTACTAGTCCCTTTCGATTTAACTAGTATGGCCTTGCCTAGAAGCTTATTAGAAAGTTCCTTGTCAGAGGTCAATAGAAACACAGGGATAGCCTTGTATGAATCTACAATCTGCAGTATTTCGTTATCAGAACTGCCTGTAGGTACAATATCTAGATAGCATTTTAATGGGTGTTGCATCATTTGCAATTTGTGTAGTAACATTATCATATTTGATTTTCCTAGACCACGTCTAATTGATTCATCAATGATTACTACAGCATCAAAGCAATCATGGGGACTTTTACTGTCCAACAAGAGTGAAAGTTCCTGATATGAATCCCATTTTCTCTCCCCGATTGTCCGATTCTTATGGCCTTGATTAGGCGATTGCAACGAATGTCTTTGCGAACTATTTTGCAACGTACTTGGAGTATCTTCTTTGTAGTGAATGCATGACAGAAAACTTCTACAATAATAGCAAAACCCACAATGTTCACAGATAGGATATGCAAGTGTCGGAATATATTCCGAGAAACAATTAAGACACTTCATTTGAATGATCGAATGATCCTATTAAGGAATTTCATTACTACTATATCTTTATTTTGCCTGTGGAATAAATGATGAAAACCGAGAAGCAACACTCTCTATGGTTCCCATCACGATTAAAAATTATGCCTGTGCCTCCTTTGATATGAGGTAAGAGTCCCATTGTAAGAAAGTCTTCTATTCCATTTGCTACTCGTGGATTGATATATTCCTCAACGAACTTGGCTCTTCGGCTAAAGCGCTTGCCAAAATCTAAAAAGACTCTAGTATCTTTATCTTCTAAAAGAATCTTGTTGCCGCCTATTTCATTTACTCCGCCATAAAAGGTAAGGCTTGTCAATAAATCGTATAAATCAGTGAAAATCATAAATGTGTCGGTATACTTCTAAGTGATTCATCTTACATTATTAGTAGAATAGAATATCACGGAAGAATTGGTGATTATAGCAGTTTTAATAACATTTGGGATAATAATCGCATCTCAATTTGTTGTTCCATTCCCTTTTTCAAGTGCAATTTCAGCAGTGATAATTGTGTTGGTTCTGAACAGATATTGGCATAACAGAAGGCCCCAAAATGAAACTATTACATAACCCAATAATAGGTAACCAAAAAGGAATTATAAGTCGTATTTTATATTACTTAAGTAATTTCTCACTTTAGGATTCTAATCCAATCTTCTCTTCCAGACGTCTACTATCAGCATTAAATCTATGGCACCTACGAGCGCCATTAATAAATACTTCTAGGACAATAAATTGAATATGAATGAAACAGTTCTGGTAACAGGTGCTACTGGCACTGTTGGAAGTGAAGTTGTAAAGCAGCTTTCTAAAGTTGGGCCAAATTATAACATCAAGGCAGGTGTTCATTCAATTAAAAACGCAAAAAAGATACAACAGTATGACAGAGTTAAACATGTCCAAATTGATTACGACAAATTGAAAGGACTTGAAACAGCTTTCAAAGATGTGGGTAAGCTCTTCTTGCTCACTCATCCCTCACCCAAAACCGTAGAGCACGAATCAAATTTGATTACTGAAGCAAAGAAGTCTGGAATTAAGCATATTGTTAAGCAATCTATAATGAGAGCCGATCCGAAA
>JBOGPP010000090.1:0-3593 GCA_050748485.1 Nitrososphaeraceae archaeon
GTCGTTGCCGGAGTGCCATGAATATTATTCTCTATTCTCAACTCATTCTCTCCTTCCGTTCTAATTCTGATGACAAAACTTAGCAAGATATAATGAGTCTTTACAGTACTATGACAAAGCATTAGCTATAGATTTCACATATTTTAATGCACTAAATAACAAAGCTACCGTCTTACAAATCCTACAAAGATACGATGAATCTCTCCAGTACTATGACAAGGCATTATCTATAGATCCAACGAATCTTAATGCCCTGAATAATATAGCCCTTGTTTTACAAGATCTAGGAAGATACAATGTATCTCTCCAGTACTATGACAAGGCGTTAGCTATAGACCCAACTCATCTTCATGCATTGAATGGCAAAGTCTTTACTTTGGCGCTAACTGGAGGGTGATGAGGCATATTCTTCCATCAAACAATTAGTCTCATCTAATCCTGATAACGTTTATTTACAAAGTACAATGGCTTTCATCCTGCATAATCTAGCCAGATATGATGATGCCAAGCAATATTATGACAAGTCTCTTAAAATAGATCCTAATCTGACTGAAATACTAACAGAAAAGGAATTAGCTGCATTCGATAAAGTAATGAATATGACAAAATAATAGCGCCGTTGACGATTCTACTTTACTATAGAAAACCGATACCTCCGACAATGATTTATCCTGCAAAATAAGATTATCATCAATATTCGATATCCAACTGAAAAGAACTTGTAAAGAATCCGATAATTTACACACAAATGGAAGAAATTCGCCTACATTTGATATCACCAAAACATTAAGCATTTCATCCTATCCGCATTATATGTTTCCCAAGAATGATATAGATCGGGTAGAGAAAATTTTAGGATCCTAAGAAATAGCACCGTAATTTTAAAGAATAGAATTCTTCTTTGTTAAGAAATTTCCTAAGAGTAAAGTAGCCGAGGTCAAAGAAATGCCTAACTTGAGCCATAAAATACGTGGGGATCCGAATAATTTGTCAGCATCATAAGTATGCGTGTCAGAATACCGCGCAGCACGAATCTGTGATAAAAAGTACCTAAGAAAACTAATCCATGAATCATTAAGGAAATAAGCCAAGATTTCAGAGATATTGCCTAAAGTACAGGCGCGTATGTAAATTCAACAATAAGGTTGTAAAGGCTTTCCATGCGGGTTTCGATAGAATTGCTAGCAAAAGTTCTGATCATGGTAGCAAAAAAATCGCTTTTGTTAACAACACCAAACAATTTTTAACGGCGGGGTAGCAACGGCGACTGGAAGAACTAAATTAGGTCGAATAGGTGGATATGAATGAAATCCAACCCTTTACCAATTTTTTTCCTAGAGGAGTAATCGAGTAGCGGCTTTTATTTGCCAGATCTGTACTTTCAACGAAGCCTTCACGCTTCAATCGCTTTTCCAACGAGTCCTTTAAAGTAGAAGCAGGCTTGTATAATTTTCCCTCGCTACACAAAGCTATTACCTTTGAGATATCTGCAGAACTTAGTGGTTGCTTGGCCTCGATCAAAGCCAAAAGTATTACGAAACTGTTAGAAAGGTGTGCTCCCTCGACCATCTCATAATGCTTTACGAGTGATTGCCATATCTTCAGTCTCTTTTCATCTCTTTGTCCGTTTGTTCCTTTTTCTATTCTTGATGATTCAAACTTTTCATCTTCTGTCAAAACTTGGATTTCCTACCTAATTCAAGTATAAATACGGTAGGGAACATGCACTAAAATTGAAATCGATTACGTTATATTCCGTCTATTCATTGGTCCAAACTCGTAACTATTTATGCTTGAAGTAGGTTCACTCCGAAGTTCTTCCATGCTTCGATATATTTTGAAGACAACTTTTCAGGGTCGTTAAGGATATAATGTCTGGCGCTAACAGATCTGAATCTCCCGGCAAGCACCTCAGCTTCATCTAATTCAAGTGCGTTTCTAAATCTCATTACATTATAATGGATCTTTCTTAAAACCACAAACGCAATTGATGCTTCTCTTTTGAGAATCCTATGTGCTGCCTCAATATCGTATCTATCAAACTTCTGTGTGGCGCGGAGTTTCTTCCAATCCTTTGTTGGTAATATTGTTGCGATAGCCTTCTTATTCCCTCTGCTCCAACCAATCGCAATTACAGTCATTCCATTTATTTTACAATCAACAACATGCAATTTTTCACAATAGCAACCGTAGGCTTGGAGGCAAATTGATTTCTCCTTTATGTAGAAAATTTCTTGTTCTCTTAGTCCACTTAAAAGCCCTAACCTGCATGTATAGCCAATCTCCCCAGGGATCGCCATTACCTTGTTTATTTTATCCTCTACAAACTGAGGGCTGACGAGGTAGATCCGATCCTTCATGTCGAGGTTCCTGTTAAGGTCATAGCGCTCTATTATTCTCAATATGAGCTGCTTAACATCTTTTGTGCCATACTTGCTAAAATAGAAATCACCAAAACGTTTGATGGATTGAAGTATCCAACTTCTTTTATGAGGAGCCAGTTTGAATAGTTCCAAATTTGGTTTTGATCCAAAAAATAAATCGACGTACTTAAGGTAATATCCGTAATAGCAATTTCCTGTGTGTGGATGATACCTTTCTAACAACCATTTATGAAATTCATCGTCATTAACTTTTTTGTAAAAATCGTAATAATCACCAGATTGGGTCGTGAATAGGCCAGTGCTCTGAACTTGTATTTTCATCATTTCAACTTGTTTATCTTCATTGATCATTGTTACCTTGCCCGCAATTAGGTTCTTAACCAGCTCATTCAGAGTCCCTAAGTGCAGACGTTTAAGCTGCATGTTGAAGAGATCTTGCTCATTTCTTTTGATTCTGGCCGTCACACTTATCCAATCTGATTTTTTAGGACTAGTTTTAGGAGTGAAGGTATCTACTTCCTTTAGTCGTGTATCCATGAGATAAGAATATCATACTAACTATTAAGTGCTCTGGTTTCCAGAACAGAAAACCGAGGTATCCCGTAGTTTGTCAACATAAGGTATAAACCTGTTGACAAAATATTATCAATTGTTGATAAACCTACCGATTCTACTTCTATGTCAACAAGAAATTGTTGATAAATTTGTTGACAAACCAAATCACTTCGGATAGATAGCTGCGGTATTTTGTCAACAATCCGTGAATTCCCTCTTTAATCTTGCCGCAACCTTCCGAACAAAGAGCGATGGACTGGGCGGGAATTCTGAATAAGAATTTTTTTTTGAATGTGAATTTAGATCACAAAATACGAGGAATTTTGAATATAGTTTGAATATTAGGAATACCAAAGTTAGAACAATAGGCCCAAGCGACGAAACGCCATCTAAATTGGAAGAACCCTCAAGAAGAAAATCAATCGAGCTATCAATTCAGGAAATACGTCAGTATAATTTTTTTTATTCACTATACAAATCAACAACAAGATGGGGCAATGAACTGATCTAAATAGGCGACACACTAGACCAACTATATGCTGACAGTTAGAATAGAATCACGTTATCTTTATGTCTTAAGCACCATTTTCTTTAGTTCATCTTTCAAAAGCATGAAGTTGAGATATAAATCGATGTACCTGTTCTAATTTGTCA
>JBOGPP010000091.1:0-4255 GCA_050748485.1 Nitrososphaeraceae archaeon
CGCTCTGTTAAAATGCAATAGATTATAAGACTAAATTATAGGAAGCTTACCTGGCGTGATTCAGGATGGAGACAGATTTCATGAAATCGTTGCGAACGGTAGAAAGCGATGGCTTCAAATGGATCGATCTCCCAAAGCCAACAAGGAATGAGATGGACGCCCTAGGTAGGCTTTATTCCTTCCACGATCTGAATTTGGAGGATTCATTATCAAAGACCCAGCTTCCAAAAATAGAGAGGCACAGTAACTATATTTTTGTGATAATCCACTTCCCATTTATGGGCAAGGAAAGGCATGTTCCAAAGGTCAGCCAACTTTCTATGTTTCTGGGATCCAACTACCTTGTAACTGTTCACCAAGGGGAGCTCGAACCGTTGATGGATCTTTTTAAGATGTGCAAGGAAGATGCTGCTCAGAGAGAAAATCTGATGGGGAAGGAGCCTGGCTACTTACTTCATACGATAATCGATACATTGGTAGACGATCTTTTCCATATTCTTATGAAGATTGTGGGAAATATAGACGATATCGAAGAAGGAGTGTTTGATGAAAAGATGTCAGAGGCAAGGGAAATTTCGATACTGAGAAGAGAGATCACAATACTAAGGCGCCTGATCCTCCCCATGAGAAGGATTGTCGTGGAGCTGGCGCGAGATGTTCAACGATTTTCTAAAGAGGATCTAACACCATACTTTTACGATGTCAAGGATCATATCGAAAAAGTCTTGGAAACATTGGATGAGTCTAAGGAAACGATCGAGATATACAAGGATACAGATTTCATGTTGAGCTCAGAGAAATCAAACAGAATTCTATCAATACTTACTATTCTCTTTACCCTGTCCATTCCTGTGACGATAATAAGTACATTTTACGGAATGAACCTGCCTCTGCCTGGAGACAATAACAATCCGGGGAACATGGTCTTTGGCAGTTATACTACCCTTGTCTTACTGCTGATAGGCTCAGTCACAAGCACGACCCTATTGTTATGGTATTTCAGACGCGAAGGTTGGATATCGATAGGAATTCATCGACAGATGCATTGATCAGTAGAGTCGAACATTTGAAAATCCCATAGCTGATTAGCATTCTCTCAAAGCACAGCTTTATCGGCTTTTCATATCCAGGCCAAGAACACCCGCTTCTGCCCAATTTTCTCCTTCAACCTCATAGATCAGAATTCTGATATTCTCATTTCTTGTTTTAAGAATACGCGCTGATTCTTCCGTGATTACTGAAACAAGTTCTCGTTTTTGTTCAACTGTTCTTCCTTTACTCATCGTTATTTGTATGACGGGCAATTCTAAGTTGTACCTGAATTCATTTAAACCCGGTTGCAATGTATAAATTTTTTCTGTTGTCTATCTTGTTTTGCATTGTCAAGGAATCGTCGTTTTCATGTTTTGACGCCAACTCCTAACTGCCTATTCGGTGCAGAATATGTGCATTCTTATTATCGCGAAAATTATGGCTTTGACATTCAAAGATAGCATAGGGGAAGTGACAAGAAACATGTACGAAAGAAATCTGGCCAGATCCGCCACTATGCAGAATGGATGACGCTGAAGGATTCTTTTGAGCTCTAGCTAAGTATCAAGGTCAATATTGTTAAAGCCTCCCTTGAAAATCCTGAAGAATCAAGGGAGCAATAAAAACAAGACGAGTTAACTAAATCCGCTTATCATATTCTCCGATTTAACTCATTAATGAATCCATTCAAATGATCTTTTGGGATGACTGCACCAGAGGCTTTATCGTGTCCTCCTCCGCTCCCCCCAAAATTAGAGGCAATCTCGTTGACCAGCCTCCCCAGATGAGCCTCACATTCTTTTGAGCCTCTAATTGAGATGACAAAGGAATTGATCTCGTCCCGAGGTTTATACACAAGCGCTACTGGTCGACCTGAAATACCAAGTACAAAATTTACTATTACACTTGCAGTTAAATCTAGATCATTTCTAACAAACGCCAGATTCTTCTTGCGAGTTATCGAACCCTCCAGAGACTTTACAGCTTCAGATACCCTTATTGCATATTTTTCTGCCATCATGAAGCCTCCCTCTATGTCGTGCGGAAATCTATTCTTGGAGATAGAATTGACAATTTTCAACAGGAATTTCTCGTCGTGTTGGTTCGAGGAAATCATGTAGGAAAGTGCCGTGGATTCAAGCATTAGAAAATGCCTATCGAATCTCGATACGAGCATAGAGGCAATAGGTCTCTGTTCCAGGTAATCTGTTAGGGCACCAGCCGCCGCATAGAACGAAGAATAGGAGTTAAGCTTCTTCTTATATCGTTGATAAACTTGCACGCTTGTGCATTCCTCAGTTGAATGCACAAGAGTAACACCGACTTTTCGCAATTCAGCCTTTATTTCTTCACCTACATCATGATGGTCGATGTATTCCACTTTGTATCCATTTGAGACAATCTCACCTAGAAGTTCGACAAACGCCGATTCGTTTTTCTTGTTAAGCCCAAGATCACAGATTATTAGCCTTTTGTTCCTTCTTGACTGCTTTATGCTAATCGCCTTGCCCCTGCCACCACCAGCACTATCATCATCACCATCGTCGTCGCTTGCCCCTCTGCTAGCAGTTGCTTTAGAGCTTTCTGTAGCCGAAGATGCAGTACGAGCGGCCTCTGTAGATGAGGATATCAAAAAAGACAATCGTTTAAGATGTCTGATTAGATTAGAATAATCTAGCAAAATAACATAACACTCCTTGAACGCGGACTTGACAAGGGCAGCAGAGGAGAGACCATCAACGTCCTCTCTGTGAGAAAGGCAAATTGTTGAAGGGACCCCTGTTTCAAACTGGATCTCGTGATTCTTTGAAATATTACGAGGGTTCTTTTTTTGAAGCTTCGTCAACCTTCCCTTTTCAGCTTCGGGGCTATTTCTGCTACTACTATTACTAGTAGCAATTAGGTTACTACCGTTATTATCATTCGTACCATTGCCTAAACTCGATTGTATTGGACTTGGATTTCGAATTAGAATTGGATTTGGAATTGAATTTGAGACCTGTATCAAGGCTCATCGAACCCCAATCTGCTAGCACAAATGCAGATACTTCCACCAGATAATGCTATAGCGAAAAAGGGGGCATTTGGTTTCTGATAATTCGCGTTGCTAACCCCGGGCATTACCGAAGATACTGATGACGATGATGAAGAAGACGAGAGTAAACTCAGATACTCGATACAAATCTCAGTATTGGTGACAGGCGATACAAGACAACTTAAGAACAACAAGGACAATAGATCAGCAAATTTGAACCTCCCCTAAATAATTGTACCGTTGACGTAACTCGTAATTTCGTTTTCACAGAAGAGAAATAACAAGCCCAATCAAAAAAAACAGCAGCTTAGCATTACCAGACTATTTCATATACAAACTACTTACATCGCACAATACTTACTTCGCAAAATTAACCGAAAAAATTCGCCGTCACGTATAGGAAACTTACCTGTACATACTGATCAATTCAAAGCAGACTCAGACTTTTTTTACACAAAATTAGTCACATAGCTAACATATAGAGTTCTTTACGCAGTGCGTACACTACTTGATTTGGTTTTTCTTTCGTTTTGTAACTACCACTTCCTCTGAAGGGATCTTGAACAAAGGCCAACCTTGTATCTTGGACAACAAAGATGTTGATAACGACAAAGAAGATGTGTCCATGCATATTGAATATACATATACACGCGTTGTGCATGCATACATTCAAACACACTCACGCATCAGCACATACATCTCCGCATCAATACAGTCTTTATCGTAGCTTTCATACATTAGTTCGCTCAGTCGGATACAAGTTTTAACTTTCGTTTTTCAGAAAGTCGAAGGTTGGATGCCTTGGGCTATTGGAAATGGCAGGCTGAACACCTCGCCGAAGCTTGATGCGTACACCTCCACCCCATCAACGCCATCTTCTATGGCCGCCCTTCTCCTTACGGAAGGCTGTCTTTTCTCGGGAAAGGCTTCCTCCTTAGATGCTTTCAGGAGTTATCCTAGGCAGCTTAGCTGCTCAGCGTGCCCTGTCGGACAGCTGATAGACCAGAGGCTGCGCTGCCCTGTTCCTCTCGTACTAGGGGCAACTTCCCCTCAGACAACCACGCCCCTGTCAGGCAGAGACCGACCTGTCTCACGACGGTCTAAACCCAGCTCACGTTCCCCTTTAATGGGCGAGCAGCCCCACCCTTGGCTCCTGCTGCAGAACCAGGATGGGAAGAGCCGACATCG
>JBOGPP010000092.1:0-12287 GCA_050748485.1 Nitrososphaeraceae archaeon
ATGGTCTTACTCCATCGGAGATGTTTCTACAAAGGTTAATTACATCCACTATAGATAAAGGAACTAAGCAGCAAAGTGTAACCCATGTAGGTAATCAAAAATGTAACCTATGTACGTAAGTACAACACCTAGCCGTTTAATCTCTTCCCAGACGGCATTGTCAGCCTTGATCATACCAAATAATATGATCTCATAGAAGCGTCAGAGAAAGAGAGTCTAAGACGTCCTTTCAACCGGGATATGATGTCAATCCTATGACCAAAATATCACAATAATGCGAATGTGCGTCGCTGACCGCATTATGTCTTTATCTTATTTTTGATCTTTTGATCTTTTCCTGCAAAAGCATAACACCTTGAATCAGTGTTTCCGGACGAGGTGGACAACCAGGAACGTAAACATCAACTGGTATGATTCCATCGACACCGGGGAGTACATTATATGAGTCTATATACAGGCCGCCAGTGATTGCACATGCCCCCATCGCTACCACGTATTTAGGGTCAGGCATTTGGTCATATACCATGCGTAATCTAGGCGCCATCTTTCTTGTCACGGTTCCCTGTACAACTATTAAATCACACTGCCTAAGGGAACCAAATGCTTCTATTATTCCAAACCTCTCCGCGTCATACCTGGGTCCCGAAACAGCACCAAATTCTACGCTACAGCAAGCCGTCTCCAAATGAACTGGCCATAAAGACCACATTCTCCCCCAGTTTATCGCATATCCAAGAGGCTTATCTAATGCATTAACTAAAACATCCCCAATCTTGCTCACCATGACGCTAAAGTTTGATTGATTGAGCAGTTCAGCCTTCAAGCTTGTTTACAACCTCTAGGGATTCCAATGTAACCTCTCACACATCATATATAATACTTCAGAAATGATCCATACTTGAGATAGGACTGGAAACACCAATCATCACAAGCAGGTCTAAAGGATGGTGTAATCCATGGCAGTCGGGTTTGAGGGAACAAAGATCTTCCGACGAATTTTTTACTTGATCAAAAATGTATAAACGCTACCTAACTTCAAATTATAGCATTGGGACTAAGAATCGGATTTCACGTATCGATTTCTGGTGGAATTTCAAACTCTGTCAACAATGCTCTAAAGGAGGATTGTACTGCATTTCAGATATTCAGTAGAAATCCCAGAGGCTGGGCCGCTAAACCTTTGGATAATGAGGACGTCCTGCTGTTTAAGAACAAATTATCAGGACTCTTAGATCGTAATGACTCAACGAAAAGTAGACAGGCGAAAACTTACGCCAGCGGCAGTGGAGAAAAGAGGGCTAACGCGGGATCTAAAATCGATAGAAATTCCATATTTGTTCATATGCCTTATCTACCGAACTTGTCTTCGCCAAATAAGATAATCTATGATCAGTCAGTACAGGTCTTGATAGGTGAACTCAATAGATGTGAAGCTTTAGATATCCCCTACCTTGTCGTTCATCTCGGAAGTCACCAAGGTGAAGGAATTAAGAAGGGTGTTGAACAACTTGTATATGCGTGCTCTCATGCTATCGATTCGACTTCAAGTGAAAACAATGTTTCAATTCTGTTAGAAAATAGTGCCGGTCAAAAAAATACAGTTGCCAGTGACTTTGGAGAGTTAAGAATAATACTTGATAAGCTGTATGATAATAATCCCCGTGGCAAAAAGAATAGATTCGGGGTATGCTTGGACACATGTCATGCGTTCGCCTCAGGATACGACCTTTCATCAAAGGAAGCCGTTGATGACACGATGGATAAATTCAACTCGCAAGTTGGACTAAAGTATCTCAAACTTATACATTTGAATGACTCGCGAGACAAGCTCTTCTCTCGCCGAGATAGACATGAACATGTTGGACTCGGAGAGATAGGAACGGAAGGATTTAATGCATTCTTGAAAAATAAATCTCATGTAAATACGCCGCTAATAATGGAAACTCCAATGGATAACAGGCGAAGCAATTCGGATAACCTTGAGTTTGTTAAGGCTATCATTGACAGCCCGTAAAAGGAGGCCATAGTCTATTAAATGAAGATAATTCAATAGGAGGCTGTATCAGTACCAAAATGAACCAAGTTTGGTAATGTTAAAAGTTTAATTGCAAATCTTCTAGCCATCACTGATAAGTGGGCGCGGCAATTAATTGAAATTTGTATGAAGTTAGTTATTCCTATAAACTGCTCAAACGGAGGTCTGCTCAAATTATTAGAAATCTCAATCCTCGGTGCTTCATCTATTGCATAAGTGAAAGAAATAATTACTTGCAACCAATTAGCTTAATATTCTTGGTAGAACTGTAAGGAAGGAATATCGAATTAGGTTAAATACCTTCCAACTTATCTCTTAGAGAGGTAACCCTATCTGTCTGGTAGCCTCATATTCGTAAGATGCATTTCCGTCGAAGATCAGGATTCAAGTTCTGTAGCTTTTTATCGCACACTTGTATTTTTAAATATCTCTAACCATGATATGTTCAATTGAATGTGTTGGAATTAGTTCCCTATTAATTATCTTATTAGCATCTTCATCCTTATAGTAAGTAATTGTTACATACTCTGCAACTATCTGTACGTTAATTGTTTCAATAAATAGATCCTGTTCGTATTTTGTAGTGGATACATCCAATTTTTCTATCGTACTTGCGTCTGATGTCCTTCTAAAATGAGTAATGATCACATTCTTGACTTGTACTCCATGGAATTTTATGGAAGTTTCTTTCTTCGAGTCATCCATCAATCAACTCTAATTATGCACATACTTTAATATATCTAAAGTCTGAAAACCTGCAAGTTAAAGCAAAAAGGAGAGTGCTGCATCAGTTTATTAATAATCGTTGAATCACAATAGTATGTGAGAAGAACGAAGGTCTGAGAAAAATCTCATTGCAAGGTGATTAGCTAAAGGTATTAGGCTCCGATACTTGGGACGCATTAGTCACAGACAACGCGAACGAAAGATAAATGAAATTTGCTAAAAACCGAAATATCTATATTTAATCTTCCTCCTATTTTCACTCTTAAAAGATATGAAATAATGATTCGGTTCCCTCAAAGTTTACAGCATGAAGCAAGAATCGGTCTATTAGTCGATTTCTCTCATTCATAAGGTGCACCTTTTAAGTCTAAAAAATAAGTTACTAATTTCGATATACTTGATTCATTTGAGTGATTCGGGTTTTTTTCTTTTTCATATCCAACGTAGTAGTTCTTTGGTTGAATTCAAAAACGACAACGACAACTAATCATGCTCATGATCATAGTTATAATAGGTGATTGCTTAGTTATATAGCTAAAATAAAGCTTAACTAGTTCCTAATTCAACTCTTCAGTATGAATACTGTGAATCTAGAACTATCAAGAAAGGAGCTAGAGATTCTATATGCTTCTTTCAAGAGATATTTGGATCCTTCAACCGCTGTACTTGTGCCTGAAGATGCCACATTAGATGAAATGAACGAACTCTGAGAAACTCAAAAAACAAATAAATCAAAATGACCAACAAGAGTGATATGTAAGCATGCATTCACCATATTTATGGCCTGATCATCATCCTGCCAACTCGCCCGCTTTTAATTTTATGGAATTGTTACTAAAATTGCGAAGCTGCTCTTGCAAGAACCTCTGACAGGGCAGGATGTATATGGACTGTCCTGCCGATATTCTCAATAGTTCCGATATTGCCTTTAGAATCAGTAGTTTTCATGGCTACCAATACCTCGTGTATGAGAACGGAAGCATCCGTGCCGATGATGTGACAACCTAGAATTCTTCTACTTTCCTTGTCGACCAGGAACTTTACGAAGCCTTCATGGTCTTCTATCGCAAGACCCATTCCAGTATTGATGTATGGATAAATGGATCTTACGTAATCTATATTTTCCTTCTTTCCTTGCTGCTTCAAAAATTGCTCTGTTACACCGACCCCTGCTATCTGTGGATAAGTAAATATTGCATGAGGCATAGCAGCATAATCCACTGGAACCTTATCTTGCCCCTGAATCATATTATGAATAACATACTGAGCTTCTAAATTCGCACTATGTTTAAACGGATATTTTCCGACTACGTCTCCAAGTGAATAAATACCTTGAATGTTCGTTTGTAAATATTCGTCTGTTAGGATATAACCTCTATCATCCAATTTTACACTCGTCTTTCCTAGATCAAGTATGTCTGAATTCGGAATCCTACCTGCTGCCACCATTAACTGATCCGACTCAATCCTTAGCGTATTTCCAGATGAATTATTCCTTGCCGTAATTGTATATATTTCGGAGCTATTATTCCCAGTGATTTCCTTATTATGATTATAGGAGTCATTGTTCTCGCTGTTGGACTTTGAAACCGACTCAGCGGAGTAGCCCAGATACACATTATATTTCTTGGTAAAAATATCGGTTAATCTCTTTGAAATATCTTCATCCTCAGAAGGTATCAAGCTGTTCCGAAGTTGTATAATGTTAATTTTAGTTCCAAGACTTCCAAAGAAGTGAGCTAGCTCACAGCATATGTATCCTCCACCTATTATGGTGAGGCTGTGTGGTTGTGTTTTTAGCCGTAAGGCCTGATCGCTGGTTATAAAACCAGATTCGTTTAGCCCTGCAATTTTTGGGACCCATGGTCTGGAGCCTGACGCGATTAGGAAATTGCGGGCAGCAATACGCTGGTTATTCACACTATTACCATTGCTGTCGCGTCGTTTGTTATCTTTCTTAACTATGTTACTACTAGTTAGGTCTGCATTGATTTCCTCGAGCAATAATTCTTTAAAGCCAACGAATTTGCATTGATTATAGAAGACCTTTGGATTTTCTATCCTACCGTATGTTTCTTGAATTTCTTCAACTTTTGAATCGACAATACTATTTACACGACTTACTATTTTTTCGAAATCAATCAATATCTTTCCATTTATATTTATGCCAAAAGTCTTGCACTGCCTTATTAGTTCCATGACATCCGCACTATGAATTAATAATTTGGATGGAATACAACCTCTATTAAGACAAGTGCCACCCATTCTATTTTTTTCTATCAGAGCAACTCTGAGACCCCTTTGCGCAGCTGCATTAGCAACGTCTAGGCCTGAGCCCGATCCTATGACTATTAAATCGAAATCCCTCGAATCTTCAATCATTTAGATGAGGAGAAATTACTTAAGAGAGATAAAAGGATTGTTTGAATACATTATAAGTTTATTATTATTATTAACTCCCAAACCTTTCGAGGACTCTATTACATTATAAATCGTCGGGAGCTAGACAAATTCATGCCCTACTCGAATTTGGCTGTTTTCTAACTCTCCTCAAACGTTGGAGCAAGTAAACAGTTTGGTGTAAAATCCTCTTTAGATGTGATCATACTTTGAAAATAATCCTTAGGTGAGCACGTACGAGCCAGCAAGAAAACTATCACAGGATTCTTCCTCTTCTTCCTTCGCTTGGTCGACCAGAGCTGCGAAGAACCGTCCTAGAGAAAAAATGAAACGTGGAGCTGACGTAAGGGTTGACTACTAAAAAAGAACAGCAAAAAGGTCGTAGAGGCGTTAGACCTTGAGTGATCGTCCGGCTCTGGCTGCATCAGGAAGCTACGTATATGTGGCATGGACTGATGATACCCCAGGAAATCAGGAGATCTTGTACAGGAAATCAGTGGACAGCGGAAGTACATTTGAGGACATCCTAATTGATGTTAGCAACAATGCAGGTTTGTCCATTTTTCCTGCGATGGCACACTACGATACACAACTGTAATAACAAATCAGACATGCTCACAAGATTTTTTTATTACTTAGCAAAGGCGATGTCAGCATGGCAGAAGGGTAATGCAAGCTTAACCTCCGAAGTAAGAAAGCTATGACAGTTATTTCTATCGGAAATGATAGGACTAGGAATTGCATAATGCTGTCCCAAAGTGCTTATGACCCATGATAATAATCCTGGATATTATGCTATCGCTCATCCATAATATTATGGTACATTGACCTGAACCATAATCTTGGGAGGTCGGCCCAAACAGATGATATCTTGTCATTTTTTCATGGACATGGTTTTTTAATACGTAAGAAAAGGTACGCCCATCTCCCATCATCGTTGCTGCTGATTCCAAGCCACCATAATCTGTTTGCTATATTTCTTAAATAGTAAGTTCCTCCTTCATCAGCCTGCCAGGTACCGGTTAAATTGAAATCTTCTAGATTGCGCCTAACGAGGCTGACCAATGCCAACGTTGACTCCTAAAATAAGTAATGCAGATAACCCAGATTTAGGGAACGAACTAATTCCTAGCATAGTTAGAGAGAGATGCTACTTTCACAGATCTAAATGCCCTCATTCTCGGCCGTTATTCGGAGCGGCTAATCCAGATCTGACTGGTTCGATCACCTATTCGACTACCTATTTGACCAATTTCATTGAAGATTTAAAAACAAACCTCATAGTATAGGATTCGAAATGCCAGGAAGATTACCTGAATTCACCAGGTCAGCGATCATACAGAAATGGCTCGAGGGCAAGTCTAGGAACCAAATTGCAATTGAATGCAACGTAAGTCAAGGGGCGGTTAGTGGAACAATAGATGATTGGAAAAAGTCCGTGGGAGTTAGTCTTGCAGAACAACTTAGAGATTTATTGTTAGCAGTAGGGCGAAGCGGGATCTCAGTAGTGGAATGCGCCCAAGGATACCGAACTTTCAGAATGTTAAGCAATTTACACGTCGACGAAGACAAAGCGGGACCTTTTTTAGGTGAGACCGTCAATAGGTGCATCGGAATTGGAATAAGCCCGGAAGACATAGCTAGTCATCTACAAGATCTGGCCTCGTTTGCTGACGATACGAGGAAGCTGGGCATTGATATGCAGGAGGCAGGAGACTACAAAGACAACGACAGAGCCGTCTCAAAGAAGGTCCGTTCGCTTTCGCAGATAGCAAGTTATCTCGAAAAAACAAAGGAAGAGATTGGGAAATCACTGTTAAAAAAGAAGCAGCTACAAAATGAGTGCGACCATACTACAGACTGACAAGTCATCAATAACACGGGAATCAGCAGATATGCTCAAGAAACGTGATATAACAGCTGAAAAGCTAGATTGGTATTTGGGGATGAGGACAGAGCTCCTAGTCTCAGGATTTTCGGAAAAAGATTTCGAACTGGTCCTAAAAGCAATAAATTTCTCAAGAAAAAAAGGATTTAACTTACTAGCAATTGCTGCTGAATTCTCCGAATATGGGCGCCTAAAATCATCTATTCACACATTTAATGTTCAGCTATCAATATTAGAGAAAAAGTTCAGGGAAGTGGAAGAAAGGATCGCCATTGGCGAACAGATGATTGAATCAAAGAGCCAGCTGCAACGGAATATGGTACAATTAGAATCTATGGGATTCGGCCTTAAGCAGCTAAGGCGTCTCCTTAGCGTCATCAAAGAAATCAATGAAGCAAATGGCTTTTCAGAAACTGACGGTTATGCTGTTAAAATTTTTCTGGATCACGTTGAAAGATACTATGATAGCCTACTTGGTTTCGAGAAACGAGCAGGGGAATTAAAAGCCGAGACCAACAATCTCCAGATACAGTACCTAGGTCAGGTGAATATTATGTCCGCTATACCGTATGTTGGAAGTGCCTTGGTGTACTTACTAAACAAAGGACTACAAGTAGATCAGATTCTGAAACTCGCAAAGCTGTCCCAAACGCATCCTGATATTATTCAGCCATTTATACGAAGCGAAGGAGAGCAAGAAAAGCATGATGACTTTCCCAAATCTACGTCATCAACACATTTCTCATTTTCCCCTCCCTCCTCTTCATCATCATTCTCAGCACCTCCAACCCAACCTCATTCTCCATCTTCTTTTCAATCACAGCCTCAGAAAACTGCGGGGTTGACCCTTCAGAAATCGGCGTCAATTCCACCAGTGATAGAACCTAAGTCTACGGTCACTATTACAAACCCATCAGTAGACAAGGTAGGCTCCTCTGACAAAGAATCAGATGTCCAACCGTTCGCACAGATAATGCCGGAAAAGCAACCACCTCCCATGAAAGTGCAGTATGACTTTCCTAGAATAGAAGCCGACGTATCTATTCATAGTGATGAGAATCCTCAGCCCTTAGAAATGAGGAGGAAAGAAAATAACAAAGAGATGTACAAGGTGAATTCTAATTCTCTGACGCGGACAGCTACAATTCATGGCAAACAAGTCAGCATTCCAAATTCAATCCTTCTGGGGATTTAATAAAACACAAGAATTCGGGGAGTTCGATCATATCCGGAAGGTAAAAGGAGCTGACTGAAACACAAAGGAAAAGATCAATCACATGCTAATGAGAGAGAGGAATGTTGTGCTTCTACATAGCGTGCAAGGACAAAAATGTCATGTGAGAGGCAAATGTGATTCCTGCGGTATGGAAGATGTAGAAATACAACCTTACAAGTTAAAGAACGAGCAGATGATGCATACAGATACTAAAATCCATTGACATTGTCTGAATTACAAGCTCTATTGTTCGACAAAAGTTAAAACAGTAAAACTGAGCTTACATCTTGACGAATATTGGCAACAGAATAGGCTATTTTGAAACATCTAGGAATTCCACAATTTAGGGACATATTGGATCAGCCAGTGGAAGATTGTTTCACTTGTAGTTGACGGATAATGATGAATACTGCTATTTATAACAATTACCAGCAATTTCCTTCTTCTTAAGGTCGTCACAAGCATAAATAGCGTTTGGTCAAGGGAGTCAATCCTCTGGCCGACAGGTGTTGTTTGCTCGCTAACCTGTGCGATTTTTTTAGTCCGCTAATCAGAGATTTGCTTAAACTCCAAAGTTAGGGCCCTTCATTTCGTGTTCGAGTTTTTTGTGATCTTGTAATTCGGCCTCACTTTGAAGCCTTTTCAACAGACCACACACTTGAATTTCTTTCGAGAAAAAAAATCAAACTGCATGATATAATTTAGTATTGATACTATTTATAGATGCAAGTAATCTCCCACATTTTAGTTTATACTAACATACAAGTTTAAATTTAAATTCTTTCAACATTCAATCCAACATAAAAGATAACTCCTGAAGGCAGAGATCATTGTGGGTAGCCCAAAATTTGGACGAGTTTGTGGACTGGCAACTTCTAGCTTTTTTTAATAAGCTAGAATAGATAATTATCCTATGTTATCATAGTCATCAAACAATTTGTATCTTGTGGAAGTCGTACGCCTGAGTTAAATTGCCCGCAAATGCAGCCGGGCTCTTGTGTTAGTCTACTTTTTTAATTACTCGTACGAAAGGTAATTTATCTGAAAATTTTTTATCTGATTCTATGGCTTCGCTCCCATAACCCTGATCCTTAGTAAAGTAGTCAGATCTGTCCGGTTTAGCCTTTTTTTCAAATTGTTTCGCTTCATCTTCAGTAATAGTTAGGTATACGTCGTGTCCATCCCAACCTTCCACTTTGTCTACTGGAATGTAATAGTATTTTCCACTTCTCTTCCCTTTTTTTATTACAATTGTATCCTTGTTCACAGCTTCTACTTCGCCAATTTCCTTCCCCTTTCTTTTTCTTACATAAACAGATTGTTTAGTCAGATCCATTACGCTTTTAGTAGATTGATTATCTCGATCCAACTTATTCTGTCCCGTCCGGCTCACAAGACCCGTTAATTATAATACTATTTAACGGTTTATCGAAATGTCTGATGTCTTGCCAATCATTATAAAATTCGTCATATAGTAAAAGCCGCATTCACAGTTCTAACTTAATAGCTCGCATGTCTTAAGAGGATAATTTATAGACACCTATTGCTGTAGTATTTTTTCATATATTTGTGACTCCTCTATATTATTGATATTATTAGAATTAGATAGTATTTGAAGACCCGTAACAATGGTGACCCCGCTTTGCCTCATGATCCAAATTAATGACTAGTTTTCTGTAAAAGGCGACCAAATAATAATATATTAATTTAGAACCGGGCTGTTAGATTGAAATAAATACTAATCAGACAAATTAACGCCTATTCTTTTATAGTTTTTGTCGAATAAGCTCTGTTACAATGGGAAAGTTGACTGACAAAGTTAAGGACACTTTAACAGGCGCTAAAGACTCTGTAATCGGAAAAGAGGAAAATGCTGACAATAGAGTCTGACAGCGGTCCTTTAAATGAATATGAATCTAAAGAACCAATGACCCCCGCAAAGATAAAGGAGCATGAACCCACAGCTGTTAAGAGAGAGATGACTGAGAACATTGCCGAATCAGGTCAGGTCGGGACAAACCCCCAAGATGCAGCCGAGAGCTCGAAGGAGCGGGACGACAAAAGGAACAGCTGGCGCTACTCAAACTGGCAGTGACTACGAACAAGGAAGCGCAGGCACAAATCAATAAAAAACCCTATCACAGTTGATCAATAGTAAGTCCGCAAAACGCCTTCCCCTTTTTTGTAGTTAATATAGATTTTTTGTGTCAAATTCTTGCTGAATAGGAAGGTATACGTGGTAAGTTGGGTTATCGAGGACACATCTTCAGATGAATCAGGGGCCTTTTTCAAGTCATACATGTAATTTTATTTCCGACTGGCTCACTCAAGAGTAATCATTATCAAGAATGGTAACGGCGGATTGGCAAATTACAAATTAGGTTCGCACGATCTTAATTTTGACCTAAATTACTTGAATCCTCTCATATACTTTATGTGGACAACCAACAGATCTTCAAACAATCTTAATCATTCGTATTTCTTTATGTATTTTGTTAAATTACTTTTTGAAAGCTTTCTGGCCAAAAACAAAATTCAAGCATTTAACCTTCAATTAGATCTACTGCAGATGCATACTATCTGACTATCCGTCTGAAAGCATCACTAACTTCATTATCCGGTATATAACATTTAAATCGTATCTTAGACTGTTTATCTTAATGAATCGAATATTTTTGATTGCATTAACTTTAGCATTGTCTTTGGGACTGATGACCATTGTTTCAACAGGCATAAGTCCTTCGTACGGACAACAAAACCAGTCGAGTAATACGACATCAACTCAACAAAACCAGACGACGGAAATTGGGAGTGCCGGTGAAATTGAAAATATGACGGCTGGCAATATACCGGTACTTGGAAATGAGACCGATATTGAAAGCCAAAATGATACCTCTATAACAGAAGGATTGCAAAAAGAACAGTTAACGACTGATACTAATACGACTAACAATCAGACTGAATCAGAAGGTAACCAGACTCAAAGAGGCCCTCTAGAGCAAATAGGTGAAGCGATTAGCGGTATATTTGGAGGAGGTAACCAGTCTAATTAGATCTTTTTCCCTTATTCATTTTTCTTTATTTCTGGGATTTTAGATAAATATTCAACTCTTGCTAGAATAGAACATTATCCATTAGTGCCGCTTTATTTTCATATATATCCACACTCCCGCACCAATTATTATTACCAGGATAATCAAGCCTACTAATATGGGCGCAAGTATTTGACAAGTAACACTAACAGAGATATTATCACCAATAAGACAATTATTCCAATGATTACAATTGCGATTGTCCCTAAAGCCAACTAACTAACTTTTTACTATACCCCAAATGACTTAGTTCTTCATGATCAAATTATTTCTAATCATGAAATATATAATGGTTATTTCAATTCCTGTATCACGAATTATGGATGATAAACGAAAGCGCAAGATTATACGATCTATCACACAATTCATCAAATCAGAAATTCGAACTAGGAAATCCAACGGATTAATAATAGGAATGAGTGGAGGAATCGATTCTTCAGTAGCTGCCTGGCTAGGTGTCAAAGCACTCGGGACGGAGAGAATTTTTGGCTTGATCTTACCAGATTCATCAGTAACACCAAGAAAAGATACCAAGGATGCAGAGGAGCTTGCCCAGAAACTAAAAATTAGATACAAAGTTATCGAGGTGGGGAAAACGAAGGACCATCTCCTAAGGCATCTTCCAAAAAATAAATTAGCCAGGGCAAATTTTCTTGTTAGACTAAGAATGTCTATCTTGTATTATTACGCAGCTCTAATGAACAGACTCGTACTAGGTACGGGCGACAAAAGTGAGCTACGGCTAGGATACTTTACAAAGTACGGTGACGCCGCTGTCGATCTAATGCCACTTGGCGACCTTTATAAAACTGAAGTACGAGAACTCGCCGAATTCATGCAAATTCCTTCGAAGATATCCAGAAAGAAAAGCAGTGCTAGATTGTGGAAAGGTCAAACGACAGAAGGTGAAATCGGATTAGTATATGAGAA
>JBOGPP010000093.1:0-19056 GCA_050748485.1 Nitrososphaeraceae archaeon
AGTCATTTCGATTGGCGCTGAAACTACTGACAAGACAGCCAATGATGCCTTGTCTTTAAATTCTGGATTAATGAATAATATCACTTCTGAGTTGAGGAATCATGGTTTAAGACCAAATGAGACTCGCACCTCTTCCTTTAACATTTTTCCACTGTATAATTATACTGAAAGTGGAACGAGATTAAATGTAACTGGATTTACTGTAACCAATACAGTACAGATTGAAAGTTCAAATTTAAACAATGTTTCTCAGTGGATTGACACTGCAGTTGCATCTGGAGCTAATAGCATAAATAGTATAGACTTCTCGGTGTCTGAGAAGAGGTTAGAGGATACTAGGAGTAAATTAATTACTGATGCAATAAATAACGCGAAACAAAAGGCGGAGGCCGCTGCTTCGGCGGTACAATTGAATGTAATCGGAGTGAAATCAGTAATCGTTGATGGATCTACAACTGTTCCACCTCTTCCACCTCAGCCGTTTTTTAGAGATGCCGCAGCAGCTGAAGGAGGGACTGCCTCCTCTTCGACTCCTATTTTGACAGGGGAACAGGAAGTATCCGTTTCTGTTTCCTGTATCTTTGCAATGGGATGAGTACAAAAAAATCTAGGCTCATGAATAATTAGTGTATTCCTTATTGGGGTTTGTACAGAATTATGCAGAATTATGCAGAATTATGCATAAGTGTTTCTGTTTCATTTTGTTAGCATACTAATTCCGAAGTTCAATTGTGTTGTTTGTTGGTATCACTATACATTCTAGTGGAAAAATAAGAGGAAAGCTATAGATATAATACTTTTGCCTGCTACGTCGATGCATGCATCAATCTTAAGGACCACGGTCTAAATGTTCATCGTTGTAAATGTGGTAGGCTCATTGGTGGCGTACACATTATCCCTCTTGAGATATGAAAACAGTATCTTCTTTCTTGCCAAATCCCATCCTATCTTCATTGCAACTAGCGTAGGGACAAAACCTAATGCAACATATCCGACCATTTCAAATGGATTCATATACATTAACTATAATCTCCTGCTAGATTGATTAAGTCTACTCATAAGTCTCTATAATCATTTATCATCGGTGCTTAGTTGTTAGTTACGGATTTCATGAATAGTTAAAGATAGAAATCGAAAAATATGTATGATAACATCAGATCTTTGACAAGATGGAATTTGGAAAACGTGCTCTCTGCTTAGCGCAGGACGTTGAGATTTACAGAATTTATTTGTGAATAGCATCGGTGAATATTCCCTATTGCTCTCGTGGGTATCTTCATGGAGGAATAATTGACTACCTTCCACAATTCTGGGAACCCGGAACGTGATTACGAGACCAGTGCACTACCATCCGTAGAATATTATTATTGTAACATAACCCTTAGGTACTTTGGTGATCGCTATAGGGTATCTTAGTGGTTCCAAAGTCTGATAAAGTAAACACCAGATGGTCACTTAATCAGGTTCGGGATTAAACGAATCAGCATTTGCTCACTTTTTAGAATCCCCTTTTTTGCGATTGCTGTGCTGCTTTCATACATGGACGTTACTGGGATGGAGAACGTGAAATCGCTCAACAGTTGTATTGTTTTACTTGCGAATTTGTACAGTGTCCCATGATAAGGTAGAGTTGGCTTCCGACATATCAAAAATAACCAAAAGTTAAAAAAAGGATAATACGTTAACTAAAGGAGGTAAATCTGTGTTGAGATGCGCTTGTTGTGGTGGTGAGATGGTTTTGAAAAGTGAATTGAAGGTGGCAGCTGTCTATAAATGCATAGAATGCGGCCTGAGCGATACAAAATTAAAATTGGAATAACAGTCGTCCCTAGAATATTAGAGTTTCCACATTTTTACTTTTGCACACATCATGGCGATATATACTCTTAAAACAATCCATAATTACAGGATCTTTGGGAGTTGTGACGATGGTACGGTGTGAGATTAGAAAACCAATGTTATTGGAAATGTCTGTATATACAACCTAAACACCTCTCTTATCTGTGGGAGAGTATAGATGAGACTAGAGCAACAACTCGAAATCACTCCAGTCTATATTCAATTCAAAAGCTCTCTTTATTCCGAAGAAACCAAAACAAGATATGCAGGAGCCTAACCGATCTTTTTAAATATGCAGGGCAAACATGTGACCAAATCTTACAACTGCCTCTTAAACAAGCTCAAGCTTTACTAATCCAACAAGTAGAAGATGTGAGAGACAATCGAAAACTGGCCTCTAGTAACATGAGACAGAGAGTTTCATCTCTTATAAAGACTTAGGATTACAGGAGGTTCATGTTATCTTTTTGAGTAAAATCTCCATAGTTACGTTTGATAAATGGGAGTTTTAATTCGAACTATATTAGCTATGTAATGAGCCATGGCCCAGAAGAAATTCCAAATAAAGAGAGTATCTTTAATGACCTGAAAGTGAAAGGATTCTATTCCCAAGATGTGTAATCAAGTCAGCCATTATCGTTGCATTATTTTCTACTGCTACATTCCTATAATTCACGTATCCAGCCCAAACAATCAGAAGTACAGTAGTAATCACTATTAAGGCAAAGATTACTTTGTGCTTAGTCCTTCTATCCATCGACATAAGATTATGATACTACACAAATCTAAAAGTTAAAAAAATATCCTTTATTGTGACAAACTTTGTTCATATTCGAGAACTTGCAAAAAGATGACTGGGGATTATCCTTCTGTTTTGCAATACCCACAATCACACAAGGCATTGCCAAAGTTTTCACATGCTAAGGGAGTCCAAATGTGTCTGGTGGCCTCTCTTATAGACAATTCTGTTTTTTGTGCCATTTCATGTAATATTTACATTCTAGATTGAAATAATTTTATCTGAATGGGTTATTACATTTCAAGATTGATCCTCAGTATTCAGGGTTGTACTTAACTCAAGGCCTGATTCGTTATTTGTTGAATCAAGCAATCAGGAGTATAAAAACTGACCATTGTGAAAATCATGGAGACTATTTGGAGGCTTTCCTAGAGAAATCCCCAAATCCCCTACTGGCAAAAAGAGATGGACACTACGTAATCATAACTGTTGACCAAGAAGAATGGGCAACCTCTTTAGAAAATCCAGATAAGAATACAGTCAAATGTTGTCAGGTTTGGAGCATAAGTGAAGGTGAAGGTATTAGGAGGGCAAGTAGACCTACGGTGGTGGTCTAAAATATGATTGCCCTTAAATGGCGCTGCCCCATCTACATGATAATCTATAATTCCCCTTATCCTCCTGTGTTATGAGTACATTCGGGACAAGCTAGATTGACTCCTTATTAGATTTTTTATGAAAACATCTCGGGCCAATAGAATATGTTATGGCAAAACCAATATTTATTTAGATGTTTCTCAGCACTTAGAATTACGAAGTGCCAATTAAATGTTGAAAAATAAAGTCGCACTAATTACTGGAGCGAGCAGTGGGATAGGTTATGCTACTTCTGTTGCTCTATCAAAGGCCGGTGCACATGTCGCAGCCGGAGCTAGGCGATCTGAAAGGTTAAAGGAATTAGAAAAAGAAATAAGCGATTCGCAAGGCGTAGAAATCCTTATTCACGATCTTGATGTTACCGACAGGGCAGATTGCAACTCATTCGTTGACGCCGCTGTCAAGAAATGGGGCTCAGTTGATATATTAGTAAATAATGCTGGCTTGATGCCATTAAGTTTTTTCAAAAACAACAAGTTTGATGAATGGGAACAGATGATTGATGTAAACATTAAGGGGGTTCTCTATTGTACATCGGCAGTAATACCACATATGCTACAGAAGGAATCAGGACACATTGTAAACATGTCTTCCGTGGCAGGAAGATTAGTGTTTGCAGGGGGGACCGTCTATTGTGCGACTAAACATGCAATAACTGCCTTTAGCGAAGGGCTCAGAATCGAATTCAGTCCGAGGTCGAAGATAAGGGTAACTTGTATTGAGCCTGGAGCGGTATCGACAGAGCTGCTTGAAACAATAACTGATGAGTCTATGTCACGCTTTATTGAGGCGTCAAAAAAGATGGAAGCCTTACAAGCACATGATATAGCAGATGCAATAATGTACGCAGTACAGGCTCCTCTCCACGTTAATGTTAACGAGATACTGATAAGGCCTACCCAACAAGTTATCTGATGATCAAAGGTACCCTCTTAGCAACTACAGTATCCTTAGTCATATTCGCTTATTTTCTTGATACGACACAAGGTTTACAGGGGTGTCAAAGAAATGGATTGTTGAGTACGATTTAGATCTTGTGTGTGCCCAGTTCAGTTTCTTGCCGTCAATTTTGCAGGCTCAGCAGTCAAATACACATTATCCCTCTTGAGATATGAAAACAGTATCTTCTTTCTTGCCAAATCCCATCCTATCTTCATTGCAACTAGCGTAGGGACAAAACCTAATGCGACATATCCGACCATTTCAAATGGATTCATATACATTAACTATAGTCTCCTGCTAGATTGATTAAGCATACTCATAAAGCTCTATTATTTCTAAGGATTGGTACGTAGCTAGGATTTTTTTGATAAAAACCAGATTTTCTTTTTGCTCTAATGAAGTTAAAGCATAGGCTTAAGTGGGTATATTGAAACAATATAATCAGTATGGAAAAAGAAGAAATTTCATGTCCCTACTGTCAATCTAAATTCGAAAACAAGCAAGATCTATCGAAACACATTGATAGAATACATACAGGTTCAGGATTATTAGAAGGCAATGTAGGAAAATGGTAAATTAATCATATAGTTTGAACTCCTGAGAAACTAGGTATTTGATCCATTATGCATGTGCTTAGATGCAAGTGATGCATGTTGGATTAGGAAATAGGATTCCTGAGTAAAGTATAGGTAAGCTCGTACCTAATTAATTTACTTCACCTCCTCCCCCTGAAGCAAGGAGGCCAGTGTACTTTATTTCAAAGTTCTCTCAGATCGAGTACGTTAGGGCAATAAGAACAGATGGACATTCGGAATTAAGTTGAAAGTAACACCCATTGATAGAAATAGATTACTATCATAATTTGGGAAGCGAGAGTCACAAATTCTCTTAAAGAGGAGTTACGAACTCTAACTTACCGACTGAAATAACTCCAAACCCCGGCAGAGTTACTGAGGTCACGTCTCAATAACGTGACCATAACTTTGTCGAAGGTAGTATTATCGATCGGTTTAGCAACAAAATTATCAGACGTTTCAAAAGTATCTAATGCATCAATATACGAAGTTTAAAGAATAATAGTGTACGAAGAAAAGATGAGCTATACCCTCCCTCCACTTTAGGTGGCCGCAAGTATAACTATTGGCAATTGTACCAGTACTATTAGAAGAAATTATATATGCATGAATATCTATCCGAATCTGGTCATACATTCACCTACAAGAACTGCGTTCTATGCTGTTCGAGGAAATCAACGATCTGTGTAAGATGTAACTACTGTTATTCTTGCCATTACAGGATTGAGCGTATGGAATGCACTACGAAGCAGACACTAATTCGAACTATTAATGCAAAGAGGGATAGCGATTCCAAAAAGATTCACGGAAACAAGTACAGGACTAATTTCATAATTTATAGTATAAGAAAATAATGTCAAGATCTATCTGCCTTGCTTTGGAACATTTTCCATTGTTACTTCCTCTAGAAACTGACTAGGTAACCATTACAAGTGCAATTGCAGCGTTCGATCATATTGATAACACCAGGTTATTAGTATCCTTCTGCCGACCTAAATCCCCAGGAGAGCTATTCATATTCCTAGACTTTTGGATGATTTTTAGGTAGATCAGGTAGGTCGATATATTTACTGATTTCTGTTATCGTATGACACTGATCTTGTTCTCATGCATGAATTTGTCTTTATGGATTCTATTGATTCTGAGCTAATTTTTTGGATATTCTCTCCAGTGCGTCTTCAGTTCCTTTATGAATATGCTTCTTAACCATTCCAGAAAAAAATTTATAGAAACCAGATAATTCAATATCCCAATTAACCTTTACTGAGGTAGCATTACTATCTATGGATGTGAGTGTTACGGTCTTTATTCCTTTAATAGGACCACTAAGTATTTCTGTCTTAATTCTATTTTTAGGATCCAATTGTACAATCTCCCTGCAAACGGAATTTCTAAATGCAATGACAACATCTCTTTCGATAGTATTTCCTTTTTTACTAATATTTCGAATGGATTTGGTCCCATGCCAGAATTCCGGTTCTCCGTCAAGGTCCCCTACAATATCCCACACTCTATCAAGAGGAGCCGTTAATTCCTTGCTTAGCATTATACTTGTCATCAGTAACCTAGGTTCGAGTACCACCCTTAAATATTTTTAATCTCAAGGCGTAAGGAGTGCTAATGCTTACTAACAGTAAATCATAAAAGCTTTCCTCCGTTTGACAAAGTAAATCAAAATTGTACCTTTGAAATCCACCTCGCCAATTCCAATTAGACAAAACTGTCTGCTTATGTGTCTTCAACCTGATTATTATTCTGATAATCCCAGTTAAGTTTTCATTGATGGAGAGAATTGTCTGCTACGGAAAATAGTTTTGAAAACATGCTTCCTCTGCTTTCCACCTGCTTCCCTCTTACAATCCCCAACTTACCTTGTTGAAAGCAACCACTCTCACAAAGGGGGCCTCTCCTTCTTTCCAAGGGTTCTTTCTTACCCATTCGAATTTTTTATCAAAGATTTTATACAGTCTTATGAATTCCTTTCCTCTTTCAATGATAACCGCCTTGCCTTGTATTACTATAGCTTTGTTCTCTCCAGAGGGATCATAGACATCAACAACTATCGAAACATTCCTGTTCACTTGCAGACTCCTATATTTTCTTGTTCCATAATCTGTTACGAAAATAATATATCCCTTTTCATAGATATATGCGACTGGTACAACATGTGGAATTTCATCATGAGACGTGGCTATCCTACATGCTTCGTTTTCCAACAGAAATTTGCGCTCTTTTTGAGTGACTCTCATTTTGTTGAGGGTATTAATGTTATCGCTCTTCAAACTACCAAATAACTAATACTCAATCTCGCTATAAACCTACCAAATATAGTCCTAATGTTCAGTTCTATATCGCTAATATCATTTCGTTGATTTTAGAATTATTAGATGGTGTTTGGAGGGTTAAAAGGGGTTTGAAAACACTATATTATGGAAAGAATTTCCTGGGAAAGTCGAGGTTGATTCATCAACCTACTGTAGCACAGTTTCTTATTTTGAAGTACCATGTAATATACTATAGCTGTAGCTAAATTGGACTCAAACTACTTTTCCTGAATATGTGTGGGGAAAATACTTAAGTGCTATATCAATTAGAGTAAATCGGTGAAAATGTATTTCAAATAACAATAGTAATGATGACAACTATGAAGGGAAGCTAAGCCCTGTCCCGAACGATATAACTGAATCCACTGATGCTTCCAGAAAGGACTCCAAGGGGGCAACTTTAGAAAGGATATTGAGTGGAATGTCGTACGTTGAATGTACTGAGAACAAGATGGACAACTTTTCATAACCTATATGAGAACATTACAGTACATTTCAGTTCATCCCAAAGATGAAGATATTTGGAAGATAAAATTTTGCATTCTTACTGCAACATTCAAATACACTTGTTAATCTTGTTGAGATGTTTAAGCATATGATGGTCTACTCCTTAAGCAAGATCGAGAAGAAATCTCTTTCTAAATGGGGAAGAATATGGAAATAGAACAGGATGTTGATTCAAATTCTTCACACCAAAAGGCCGTGTTATCGTCAGCCGTGGTAATTGCCGGACCATCATCTCTGGATTTGGCCACAAATATCTCTAAAGTAATGGGTGTGAGTTTGATTTGTCCTGAATTACGGATATTTTCTGATGGCGAAAGCAAGATTCGAATTAAGGAGAAATTAAAAAATAAGGCATGCATAGTAGTCCAGTCTGCATACCCTCCACAAGTCGACAGGCACATACTACAAACTCTGATGCTTCTTAAGAAATGTATTGATGATTCTGCAAAGAATATCATTGTTGTTGTGCCGTACATGGCTTATGCGCGGCAGGATAATGCATTCCTTGAGGGAGAAGTAGTGACTACCGAATTGATAGCAAATATGTATGAGATCTTTGGAGCTCGCAATATGGTAACGGTAGACATACATAGTTTACGTGCGCTATCTTACTTCGAAGAAAGGATGCATTCGATAAATGTATCTGCAGTACCACTATTGGCAGATTACGCAAAGTCCAAATTTGGAATGAAAATGGATAACTCGGTCACCATATCCCCTGATGAAGGAGGATTTGATAGAGCACAGTCGTTTGCCCGTCAGCTAGATAATAATGTTATTTGCATGAAGAAAACAAGAGATCGGAGCACGGGTGAGGTGCATGTTGATTACTCATCGTCAATACATAATGACCGAATTCGAGGGCAGAATATTGCATTGATTGATGACATTGTCAGTACTGGAAACACTATAATCAAGACCGCGGAGATTTTGAAATCAGATGGTTGTAAAGGTATTATAGTTATGTGCTCCCATGCGTTAATGACTGAAGAGTCGGCTAAACAAATCAAAGCCGCTGGAGTTGATAAAATCGTGACAACAAATTCTGTTCCTAAATCGACAGCTATAGGTGCGTTCATTGAGACACTAGATCTTAGTCCTTTAATGGCTCCTTCAATATCAAAGATAACTGCTTGCTAATACAGGGATAGACTTGGTCTTGCTTATGCATAAAAAAGTAGGGTCGCCAAGGTGCTACATTGTGCGAAGAATTAAGGTTACCTTATAATTATTAGGTGACACTTAATGTATAGTACAGGAATGGCTGAACACTTTCTTTATTCTTCCACTAAATTGGACAGCTAAATCGTTCTGCTTTGAGTTAAGTATCTCTTCATCCACTATTCTCTCCCATTAACTACTCCGATACGATGTGGACTGGGTGTGAGAATGTAAATATAGAAAGGAACTTTTGATATCTTATATTTGGTTGAACAAGAGTATCACTGACCCTGTTTTAATTTAGTAACCTTGCTGATAATCGGCTAAGGAAGATTGGAGAAACGCAGACCGATTAGAGTCCAAAAGTAGGTTTACTGCAAGACATACTGGCTTCTCTGGTCTATCTTGGCATAACATTCAGAAATCAGAAGGATGCTCGGGCCGACTTCGTGATTAGTGCTGCACGTTCAATGAGATATTTAAGAAATTCAGTATCGTCTGTCAGATAATTTGAACTGGCATTTAAACCTAGGTTGGTTGCTATCGTATTCCGTGTTGACGCACTAACGATGAAATCGGTACTATTAGCTTCTGGTAACGATTTCAATGCATAATCGCGAGCCTTGAGCAAATCATGTTTATTTTTAGAAAACACAACAAAGCATGCACATCTTCCAGATTTTATTCCAGCGTAACTTATTGCCCTAGAAATTTGAGTAGTGCAAGAAATTCGTAACAGCAGGTCGAGTTCTGGTCGGTTAGCAGCTGTAATTCCTCTTCTAAGAGCCTCCAAGGTAATCTTTAATGCCTCGACCAAGTGTTGCAAACCAAAAATGGCCTCGGGATTAAATCCTTGGATGTAAACGTTCTCAAAACTGTGTCGTATTTGGTCTACTAGCTTAGTCCCAATCACGCTCTCCAATTTACCACAACAAAAGGCTGAAACGTAGAAATTTGATAATCTGAATACACAGGAAATATTATCTCCATTCAATTGTGTTTCATCAAAGTTTGTAAACAAAAAGAGGCAGCGAAAGTGATATCTCTTACCCCTCCAATTACAGGTTACTCTATAATTTCATTGCAACGTGAAGCATTAGAATGCAGTTCCACCGCCATGCACTATGGTCACGACGGTTACCTCGTCTCCCTCTTTGGCTGATGCATCAATCCCACCTAATATTGAACAGTCAACACCATTTACGGCGATGACAACGTTGTCGAAATTGAGTCTAGCAGGTTCTGCGGCATTTTTTCTTAGCAAATCCATTATGTAGGACACCTTGACGACAGGTTCTGTGATACGAATTAACTCCTGTCCAACGATTTTTTTGACGCCGCCCAAAAGCCGAACTGTAATCAATGTTACACGTTATTTGTCTCCTTCTCTTCCGAAATTTCGTCCTCGATTTCAATATCTGCGTCGGAATCAGTTTCAAGAATCTTTTCTTGAACCTTTTGTTTTCGAAGGTACGAGGTTATGTATCCCGCCACCCTATTGCGAAGAACTTTTGATTTCGTAACCGCAATCTCTTGCAAGGCCTTCTTGTTCTTTTCAAAATCTGGACCAAAACGATCCGGATACTTCTCCAATACTATTGTAGATATTCTCTTTATGCGATCCATATGACAGCAGCGTGTTTAGTTAATTGATAGACTATTTTAGCCTATCTTCTGTTTCCGTCGATTCAGACATGATGTATTGAAAGATGAATACTATCCTGTTATCGCGACTTCATCTGAATTAAGATGGAACTATAACCTAGTCAACTTTCAATTCGACTTGAATTTCCATTCTCTGACTGCTTATTTGTTCTCAATGCCCGGAGCGGGTACATTCGTTTTAATCTTTCTAGTACACTTCTCTCTTTCTATGTCATTGTTGATTTTTGCAAGTACATACTGTCTCAGTGATCGAGCTAGATCGCTTTTTTCGTTAAGCTTAAAGGTTTTAGTTTCACTTTTCTTTCCCATTTCTTCAAGCAAACCCTTCTCTACCAGTACTGGGATCATTTTTCGCAGACTGTCTAGCGGAATAGGTACGATTTGACTAATCTCGCCCAGCGAATAATCAAAAGGTTCGTTGATTATCAGAAAATCCAAGACCCTTGCGACAGCATTCCCAAATATATCTTCAAGTGGTCGAGCTCCCACATCATTGATGGTGGCAGATTCCAAGTTGTATGAAAAATAACAGAGTCAATTATTTAAACTTGAGCGTAGCATTGGCTTCTTGCGATTAACACATTTGATTTGATAATTGATGATTAATTTGATTAATTTAAATAACAGTATGAGAATTTTTAGCTATACTCGATGCTAGTTATCCAAGAATGGCAAAAATGGATATTGAAGCAGTTAATATGTGAAGGTATTCACAGAAGTATCTCTGAGCGCCAGTTATTCAGGGAGGCTGGAAGACATTATGAACCTAATTTCCAATCCGCATTACGTTCCCTTATCGACGAAGGAATTGTTATGGTTCTTGAATCGCATCGTCAGAAGAAGTATCTGGTCAATTTCGACATGATAGACGTAGCACAAAGTATAATCAATTCGCAATCTAAATTGAACCGAATCAAAGTGATTCAGCCGTTTATGCCTGAACCAGAAGGCTTCATCTATTGGTTTGATAACAATCAGGAGGACAGAAAGTATCGCAGACAGAATATTTACAGATTCTACACGAGCAAGACAGACAGGATGGAATTTGCAGCACAACTGATAACTCAATCGATGTCACGCTCCAGAACGCTATACATGGGTTCGCTCAATAATTCTAACTCTTATATTTACAAGATATGGCGAGCGGCATTAGAGTTGTCTGATGAGAGTGAGGATGGAACCTTCATCCTCCAGGATCTTCAGGATAGGGAACGAGTAGCATGTGGAAACAATCGACAAAGAGGCAAAATAGGAATTGCCATTTTCAAGAAACTCGGATATATCCAGGAGATAGGTACGAAGGGCAACTCGACTCGGTTCAAGATTAGTGGACGCAAGCCATTTTCAATAACGTTGGATGAAATTTTCACAGTATCTACTTGACGATAATACGGTAGCGAGAAATTCGAGGACTTTACATGCAATTGGGAAGCTAGGGAAGATGGTGGAAAAAAAATTACGGAAGAATCACCTAAGACCGGTTGACGTAATACAAACTGCAACAGTTCATTCAGGAAGAATCTCCTTAAGGATTGACAAATTCATAATGAATGGTAACACGATAGAAAAAGAAATAGTAGAACATAGTCCTTCAGTGGGGGTGATTCCTGTAGATCGTCATTCATATGTCTATTTGGTTCAGCAATATAGACATGCAACAGGGAAATCTCTGCTAGAAATTCCCGCGGGAAAAATTGAAAAGGGCGAAGCTCCTGAAGAAGCTGCTTATCGGGAGCTAGCTGAAGAGATAGGCTATACTGGAAAATTTTCTCTTTTAATGACTTTTTACCTTGCTCCTGGATATGACACAGAGCTAATGTACCTCTTCCAATGTACTGACTTGAGAAGAGTGGTGCGGGGTCAGCTTGACGATGATGAAAATATTTCTATCAAAAGAATGAAGATGGGCACTGCGGTTCGCAGATGCTTAAGTGGAGAGATTCAGGATTGCAAGACTATAGCAGGTCTCCTAGCTTATTCTGCACGAAAGAATGTCACGTCATGAATTCTGTGGGCCAATCAAGAGCAGCCTTGATTTACAAAAACGCATCAACGAGGGCTAAAATTACCCTCTGACTCAATCATTTTTTCTTATCATAGATGCTATTGATCAATTTAGCCAATTTGATATCTTGGTCGCTTATGCCATTGACGTCATGGGTCATTAAATCGATCGTAACTGTGTCATATACATTAAACCACTCCGGATGATGGTCCATCTTTTCCGCATGAAGAGCTACTTCGGTCATGAAAGTAAAAGCTCCGACGAAATTCTTGAATTTGAATGATCGATGAAATTTGGAATCCTTAATGGACCAAGCCTCCAAACTGGAGATTGCTGACTCTACTTCACTTCCTGAAAGTTTAACATACCTTTTTTGCTGATCGTTTGACATACTGCTAAGTAGTATTTTCATGTTATAAGTGGTTTTTCTTTGCTAGTCATCTCCAAGTTTTGTTGACATTCAAACATACATGAATTTTGAGATTAGTTATCTCTCACACCCCTAAAGAATAACTCCCTGAAGTCAATACATGCGTTGGATTCTAGTGAATTACTATCTGGATACTAGAGCTAATATTATATTCTCCTAAACCCAAAATATTTAACCGTGAAATTCATTGATGACGAAGGTTCTATCATAGTACCAAAGTCTGTTAGGCCTATAATTGACTATCCTGAGACAGTACTCGGCGATAGATGTGGTGCATCAAGGCAATTCAGGCTTGGAAAACTTCACATAAGAGAATACGATAATCATTATTCAGTCCATACAGACAAGATTAGCCCGATAAATGATCCTCTTGGGCATCTAATTGCTGATGCTCCAGAATACTTGGTTGGAATTCTCTCTGGAATCTCGATCTATTCAAGCTTCAAAGATGTGCTTATCGCTCGTTCCAGAACGAGCGGCGTAAATTCGAAATCTTCTTCCGTAAGTGGAGGTAAGGATTTGCTATCACCTTATCTTGCGGGAATACTTGCTGCTTATTCTAGCTATGGTATCGCCAAGACTTTAAAAAAGCTGGCCCAAAGGCGACAATAGATTTTGGAAAAAATAGAGCATTTAGATCATCAGGATTCTTCTGAGCCTATTACCACTGCAGATGCAGTCTCAAAAACGATGGAATCAGCGACAGGAATTTCGAAATTATATCTTATTAAGGTACTAATTAAGCTTATTCCAATACTATTTCATCTGAGAAGGGACCGTCGGGAGTGGGTAAAAAGGGAGGGCAGAAATATTGACACCAAGAAATACATCCAGCATGCAGAGCGGACTCTTGCCACATTCATTGCACTTGGTCCTTCATACATTAAACTAGGCCAATGGTTATCAACTAGAACTGATGTTCTCCCTCAACCTTATCTTGAAGTCCTGGCCAAGCTGCAAGATGATGTACCTCCCTCAGATTTTTCTTTGGTTCAGGAGACCATAGAAAAGGAAATAGGAAAAATTGACCAGGTCTTCGATAAGTTCGATAAGAAGGCCAAATCTGGAGCTAGTCTTGGGCAGGTCTATTTAGCTAGCCACAAGGGACGGGATGTTATCATCAAAGCATCACGACCTCATATAGAGAAAACAGTCTCAAGAGATATTCAGGTTCTAAAGTCAATACTTCCTTTAGCAACCCGCTTTATAGATCCCAATTTGAGGTATTCTGTTGAGGCGATGTTTTCGCAATTTGTCGAAACTATTAGCGAAGAGATGGATTACAGAATTGAAGCAAGAAATCTTAAGACGATTCGGCGAAACTTGAGCCATGATCCAATGGTACTGATTCCAGAGGTTATTTCAGAGATAACTTCTAGACACGTTCTCTCTATGGAGTACATTCCTGGTATAAAGATAACAGATATTGCAACATTGAACGCCATGGGTTTGGATAGGGAGAGGATCGTATCGAAGGTACATCGTATATTCTTCAAAATGCTCCTGAAGGATAGTATCTTTCATGCTGATCCTCATCCTGGAAACATTTCTGTTGCATCTGATGGCAGGATCATTCTTTACGACTTTGGAATGGTAGGAAGAATCGATGATGATACTCGATTAAAACTAGTGAGGTTGTACCTAGGCTTAATTGAAAAAGACCCTGTTCGAGCAGTGAATGTATTAATAGATTTAGGTACACTAGAACCTTCCGTTAACAGGTACATTGTTGAAAAAGCGTTGGAGTTTAGCATTAGATCGCTTCATGGTCAGCAAGTAGACAGGATGGAAGTAAAGGCCCTCATTGAACTAACGAATAAGACGATGAGTAAATTCCCATTTAGACTCCCAAAGAATCTGGCACTGTACATGCGGATGAGCTCTATACTTGAAGGGATCTATCACCATCACAAGGTTAAATTCCAATTTGTTAAAGTGTTGGCTGATATACTGGCTGAAGAAGGATTGCTAAGAGATGCATACATAGAAGAGACTAAAGACTATTTCAAGCGGCTTGCAAAAGGAATAGAGGCTAGCATTGGCTTAGCACCCTTCCTAAGATCGTATATGGAAGCGGATCTTCGTACAAAGGAGATCTCCTCTAGAAGACAATGGCTAACTTCAATAAGCATTATAGGTTCAGGATTATTTATTGGATCAGCAATATTCATTCAATACAATTTGTTCTTAGGAATAGCTGGGTTATTAGCCTCTGCAGGAACATTTATCGCAACCCTTGCCTTTGCAAGAAGAAAACGATAGTGTCTAGCCCGGTTACGAAATAGGGATTGTATTGTATCTAGGAATAGGTATCCGTAAGGTAACGACGCCGTCAACATATGTTGCAGAACCCAGCACTTGGTCCTCCTCCGTAACCTTGATAGGTAATGGAACCTTCTTGTTGATATGTATCGGTCTCTGCCTGAAGTGGACGGTGCCCGTATTTAGATTCTCGTCTACTTGCCTTTTTGCATTTATGGAAAGGATATTGTCTAATAATCTCAGCGAGATATCTTGTTTTGGAAATCCTGGAAGGTCGATTAAAATGACCAAGTCGGAGCCGTCCTCAAACATATCCAATGCAGGCATCACGAATTCGTAGAATTCTCTAGACCTGTTTCCAAACTCTCTCATCAATTCTTTAGCCATATATTGTCCAAATCCCATAATATATGTACTTAGATCATATTGTTATAAATCCTTTCACTTAGGGACAGGAAGTCTTGAACTAGTTTTATCAAGGTTCAGGGAGAGTTATTTAAGGCACAAACTATTAATTCATAACTTTAAAAATTGATCATGTCTTGGATAGACAAGATCTTTTTTCATTCATCGATTCTAGGAAAGATGATGTAATAGCCGATCTTCAATCACTTATCAGACAGCGCAGTGTTTCTGCAAAGAAGCAAGGCTTGGAACAATGTGCAGCCGTCGTTGCAGGAATCATGGTTAAAGCCGGCATCAATACAAGGATTTTAAACCTGCCCAGAGATGGCAAGCCTGACGGCCAGGGTAGTATAGCACCACCTATCGTTTACGGAGAAGTGAAAATGAAGAAAAAGACAGGCCGAACTCCTAGAACTCTATTATTCTACAACCATTACGACGTACAACCAGAGGATCCCATAGAGCTTTGGGATCATGACCCATACGAAGGTGTAGTTGAAGGAGATTACATTTACGGCAGAGGATCCTCCGATGACAAGGGAGAGCTAATTACTCGCATCAAGGCAGTTGAATACTATCTTAAATTCTTCGGTGATGTTCCGTGTAACATCAAATTTCTTGTAGAGGGAGAGGAGGAGATAGGCAGTATTCATGTAGGAGAGTATTTAGCAAAGTATCACGACGATTTCGCATGCGACGGTGTCATCTGGGAGTTCGGCTACATCAATGAACAGAACATCCCGATAATAACCCTTGGTATGAAAGGCTTGCTATTTGTGGAGTTAACTGCTACTGGCCCCAACAGGGATGCCCATTCCAGCCTTGCAGTTTTGATTGAAAATCCAGCTTGGAAGTTGGTTCGCGCTTTGAACAAACTTACTGATAGCTCCGATAGGATACAAATCACTGATTGGTATAAGGAAGTTAGGGATCTTACTGAGAGCGAAAAAGCATACTTGATGACAGAGAGCTTTGATGAGATTCGATTTAAAACGGAATATGGTATTCATTCATTTCTGAACAATGTTCAAGGCGTAGAGATCCAGAAAGCATTGGTCACAATGCCCACCTGTAATATTGTTGGGATGATCTCCGGGTATACTGGAGAAGGCGCAAAGACCATCATTCCCTCGACAGCGAGTGTAAAGATCGATTTCCGACTTGTACCGGATATGGACCCCCTGGTCCAATTTGAACGACTCAAGAAATATCTTTTTGACAATGGGTTCGATGAAAGGTCTTTAAAGGTTCGGCTCTTGCATGGAGAGGCTGCCTCACGAACAAACGTCGATGATCCGTTTGTTGATGTTGTAAGTGAGTCAGCAAGGGAGGTATATGGAGATGCAAAAATAAGCGTTTCATCTCCAGCGACGGGACCAATGGATTCCTTCTCAAAGAATCTTAAAGTGCCGTGCATCTCAGTTGGTAGCACGTTTATTTATTCAAAAATGCATTCGCCCAACGAATTCGCTAGAACTGATCTACTCCTTAAAACCACCAAATGCATATGTGGAATAATGGATAGGTTTGCAAGCCAGAATTCGATGACGGGGAACCAACCAGAATAGCCTATATCAACAACACCATCCTAGGAAGTACAGCCCTACTTGCCTTTTAAAAACTGATATGACTCCAGCTCGAGGAAGCGTAAAGTACTTATTCAATATCATTAACAGCAACCATAATGTCTACAATAAAAATAGCGGTAGTATTGAGTGTGTTTGCGGTACTGGCTGTTGGTTTGTCAACGGGGCAGGCCTTTGTATATGCCCAAGGAGTAAGTGTTACGATACAACCAAATTCGGCAACATTAGGAGATAAGGCATATGTCCCTAACCCCGCTGAATTGAAGGTAGGAGAGTCAGTAACTTGGACAAATGACGATAGCCAAATACACACTGCTACTTCAGGTGCTGTGGGGGCTGAAGACTCTGGCAGTGTGTTCGATTCAGGTATATTGTCTCCAAAAGCAACATTCGACTTCACATTCGACACGGCCGGTGAATACGACTTTTACTGTACGTTGCACCCGCAGATGTTTGGAAAGGTGGTTGTTTCTTAACAACCCTTAATTTTTCTGAAAATAAACTTTGGACCATGTTTTTTTAATTTTCTAGAATCAGTCTATAGGCTAGTAGTAATCTTTATTGACATGGAATCGTCATGGAGCGCATGGCTCGAATTTTTGCAATAAGCAAAACTATAGCTGGCTGAACAAGAATCTCTTATCCGACATCAGGTCGTTTGAACCAGGGGTCGACCTCGCACTAAAAAAAAGAACTCATGCTCTTCATCGCTAAGCGTATATCAATTTAAATAAGTAAGGGAGGTTTTCATAGGAACGGGATGATCGAATATGACCTCCTTTACGAATTCTCTAAGGAGATACTAAATCTTGACCCATCAGTTAGATGGATGGGAGTTGCCAATAAGTTTGGCGTGCTTTTGAATGCGGAGCATCGTGAAGGTCTAGAACAGCTGATGACAGAAGAGGAAAATGAAGAATATGCCGCATTAACCGTAACAAGACATAAAACTAGAATCAAATTCCAACCCAAAATAGGCGATCTAATTTATGCTGTAGGAAAGTACGAAAAGATCATACGCGTGACGATAAGGATTAATGAAGAATTTTTTCTTCTACTGACGTTGGATATTGACGCTAAAGATTACGATTCCATTCTAATTCAAAAGGTGATTCCGCTGGTAAAGAGGAAAAAGGATGAATTTGTAAATACCGATGCCAACGTTAGGAATGAGAAAACATAGTCCATATCATATATCTTAGGACTGTGGTTTCTTGTTTCGATTAACAGAAACCCTTCTAGTTGGACAATATCTAATTCGAGGTCATGATGTCTTATCGGCTTTTATTAGAAATTCAATCTCAACAGCACTATCCAACGGCAGGCTGCTTACGCCTATTGCCAACCGAGTGTGCTTTCCGGCATCTCCAAAGATATCTATTAACATGTCCGATGCAGCATTGATTACTTTAGGTTGATCGGTAAACGTCGGATCCGAGTTAATATAACCTGAGAGTCGCGTGAATTGCCTGATTCTATCTAAAGTACCTAATGCAGATTTAATGTGTGATAGCGCGTTGAGGGTGCAAAGTCGTGCAGCATCTTGAGCGCTATCAATACTCACAATGCTGGTTACTTTTCCCCTAAAATTGTGAGGAACTGAACCAGACTGTAACGGAATTTGTCCTGAGACATAGACCATACCTTCGTCAATTACGACGGGTACGTATGAGCCTGCTGGTTTAGGTGGTGAAGGCAACTCCAACCCTAGATTGGCAATTTTTTCTTCTATCATACCCGCCTTATTTGCAGAGAAGTTTATATTAATCAATTGAAGGTGATTCATTTTTGCATAGACACAAAAAAGACTCGAACTTAGATTCCTGCTGTACATTTAAAAATGGTTAATATTTAAAGCTCTTCAGGGGCTATCGTCTAGCTTGGTCTAGGATACCATCTTGGATTCAAGGTATACGCCTGGGGCGCTGGCGGTCGTGGGTTCGAATCCCACTGGCCCCA
>JBOGPP010000094.1:0-6102 GCA_050748485.1 Nitrososphaeraceae archaeon
CAAACTGATATCCATCACCAACAAATTTCAATTTCTCCTCTGGATATCTAAAGGTGAACCTCTTGATCAAAAGATGTTTTGATCCTGATTCAATAGACTTGATAAACCCACTAGCTGTACTACTCAATTTGGTGTTAGCAAACCCCCCGGCCCCAGTACACCCCCATAAATCAAAGCTAGAGCTATAAACATGTTTATGAAGGACAAGACGATCAGCTTGTACCACCCAGTATGTAGCAAAATGTCTATTCTAATTCTAGGATTAATACCACGAATCACAAACATCAGATGGATCATAAGAAATGTTTTTGCGGTGAACCAGAATATTGCATTTGCAGTCGGGCCATGATAAAGTCCCTCCAAAGTAAGCAGTTGTAAAAGTGGAGGCTTCTCACCAGGTGGTCCTAACTGATCGGGAAAAATCTGCGGTCCCATCCAGCCGCCGAGAAATAAAACCACAAAGAGCGCAGCGAGAGCATACAGCTTGACATATGTTCCCAATTGGATCAAGCCGTAAATCATGCCTGAAGTTTCTGTAAGCCACCCAGCTACAATTTCACTTTCTGCTTCTGGAAGGTCAAATGGAATTCTCTCCAGTTCAGCCAAAGAAGACATGAAGAAGACAAACGCACTGATAGGTAAGAACAGTATGAACCAGTAAGATGACTGTGCGTAAGTGATCTCGGTAAGGTTCAAGGATCCGGATAAGATGACCACGGATAGTGCTGACAGAATAAATGGAATTTCAAAGGCTATGAGTTGGTGTAGTGCGCGTAGTCCACCGATGAAAGGATATTTACTGTTACTTGCCCACGAAAAAAGTACTTCGATTAACGGGAAAAATCCGAAGATTGCAAAAGCAACAATTAGGCCTACATCAATATTGGAAACTACCCAACCCGGGGCAACGGGAATGAGGCAGACAACGGCAGCTGCCGCAGTTACAAATGCAATAGGCGCGGCCCAAAATATCGGCTTGTCAGCCCCCGCTGGAATTATTATTTCTTTTGAAACCAACTTCAAACCGTCAGCGACCAATTGGAAGATGCCTTCAAAACCAGTGCCCAAAGCCTCGCGTCCTGCGTGAGATGGACCCACCCTTAACTGCATTCTCGCAAGAAACTTTCGTTCTATGAAAATTGTAGCGGCTGCAATAAGTGCAGCATACATAAATCCTGGAAAAACTGCGACTCTAAAGAATTCCGTATAGATTAGAAAATTGAGAATAGGAAGGGTCCTTGTTGGGTCAATCATCATAGATAGAAATAGGTAAGGAGTAAGCACCTCTCCGTTTACTAACGGCAATGGAACATAGAATAGGATGACGAAGATAAGCGGAAGTACAATGACTGTGACTATGATGAGTACCCAGAATAGTAACCAAACAACGCTAGCGACAAACGGACCGAATCTAAAGTCCTCAATGGGTGTGGTCATTGCTCCTCACCGATCAGCCTCCACAGGCCAATAATTTAAAGACCAATATACTGAAGGCATATCTCCCAATTTTGAACCAACCAACAAGTGAGGAAGCGCAAGCAAATTCCTAAATGACCCAACGGATATCTTTACTCGATACGGTCTAGGAGTCCCATCGCTAACAATATAGTAGCCTAATGCACCTCTCCCAGATTCTACCCGTCTGTATGCTTCTCCTGGTGGCCCTTTGGGGTTAGGCTGCAGTTTGGCTCTTACTTCCCCCGATTCCGGCATTTTGTCTAGGAGTTGTCTGATTATATGACATGATTCTCTCATATCCAATAAAGGAACGTACGCACGCGCAAAGGAATCGCATGTTTTCATATACTGCACGTTGAAATCTATTTCATCATAAATGTCATAAGGCTCAGCTTTTCTGATATCGTACGGCACACCCGACGCTCTTAGGACGGAACCAGTAACCCCCAATTTGATTGCATCCTCTTTTGTCAAAACTGCTACGCCCTCAGTTCGCTGCCTAAGCAAGGGGTTATTATAGAATATGTCCTCATATTCTTTTAGTCGTCCCTCGAAGTATGAAACCTGTCGTAAACATCTGTCTTTGAAACCATAAGGAAGATCGTTCCTAACCCCCCCAGGAATGTTATAAGCGTGAGTAACGCGTGCACCTGTTAAAGCTTCCAGGAGATCTATAATTAATTCCCTGTCTCCCGTAGGCCACATGAACATTGTCGAATGGCCAAGAAAGATTCCGTAAATAGCAAGCCAGTAGAGCGTATAAACTTGTCTGTTGAGCTCCGAAGCGATGGCTCTGATAAACTGCGCTCTTCTAGGCACATCGATCTTGACTAGCTCTTCCACTGCAAGACTATAGGAGTACGTAATGTTACTAGAATCATGGATCACCGGTCTTTCCAGATGCGGAATATTCTGGATAAAGTTCCTATACTCGCACATCTTTTCTTCGCCACGATGGACATATCCAGGATCTGGATCGCAATCCACGATATAATCACCGTCGACCTTGACGGTAAATCTGAAATGTCCAGAGCCCGGATGTTGTGGTCCAACGCTCAACGTCATGAGTCGATCCTCTTCCGCTTCTTTAACTATCTCCAATCCGAGTCTTGTAGTTTCTGAGATTCTTTCCTCTTTATCAGACATGTAACTACCTTCCTTTTATCCTAAACTCCTTTCGCAAAGGTGGAATATCTGCCCAGTCCTCCGGTAACAAAAAGCGATCGTTTCTTGGGTGGTTGTCAAAATAAACACCAACCATCTCAAATGATTCTCGTTCGTGGTATTCAACGCTTTTAAAAACTTGGATTAGTGATGGGAGCCTAGCATTATCTCGATCGGTCCGTGTGGAGAGAGCAAGGATATGTGACGAAAGATTCTCCCTTGTATAAGAACCCAGATGATAAATCACTTCAATGTCACCGGTCTTGGGGTAATCTGTGGCGCTCACTGACTCTGCATGATCAAAGCCTGATTCATCTCGTATTTGTCTTGCAACCTCGACGATATCTTTTGGTGGGACTTCAATCTTGATGCGAAGTGGTTTGATATAAATTATCTTAATAGAATCTCCAAATTTTAATACAAGGCCGTCAACAATTCCCCTTTCAAACTGAGGAAGGTCAGTCTTTTCTGACTTTACCTGGACAGAGTTGCTGCTCGACGGTTTTGGCGTGATGCTGCTGCCGGTTTCTCCTTGGTTTACAGAAGTTGGGGAGAGATCCTTATTTGAAGCGACAACAGATGCAACGTCGCCTTTATTATTACCTGAAGGTGAACCATTTGATTTACTCATACTATTTGATCTTTGACCTTTTGATCTTTTCCTGAAGTAGCATAGTACCTTGGATAAGTGTCTCAGGGCGTGGAGGACAACCGGGAACGTATACGTCAACAGGAATTATTCCGTCTACACCAGGGAGCACATTATAGGAATCTATATAAAGACCTCCTGTAATTGCACATGCGCCCATAGCTATCACATATTTTGGTTCAGGCATCTGATCGTAAACCATCCTCAGTCTTGGGGCCATCTTTCTCGTCACGGTACCTTGGACTACAACCAAATCACATTGTCTGAGCGAACCAAACGCCTCAATTATACCAAATCTTTCGACGTCATATCTTGGGCCCGAGGCAGCTCCAAATTCCACACTGCAGCATGCTGTCTCCAGATGCACTGGCCACAGAGACCAGACTCTTCCCCAATTAATGGCATACCCTAGTGGTGTGTCAAGAGCTCTAACCAAGATATCTCCAACTTTACTTACCATCAAATTGAAGTTTGTAGGATTTACTAGATCCTTTATCATTCTGGGACTCTAACTCCTCCTCTACTTGCTAAGTATTTATTTATTGTTAAAATCTTTCGTGCTACCAAATTCCTTTCCTCCCCGCCAAATATAATGAGTACCCCATGGCGGCGAACATTATCGCCAAGAACCCAATTATTGGTAAAGTAGCACTTCTGGGCAACGAAAACAAAGAGACTCCCCAGATATAAAGAAAAATCGCCATAACATCAAAGACGACAAACATCAAAATGTAAGCATAGTACTGCATCATAAAATGGGTGCGACCTTCCCCAGAGGGTACTTGGCCGCATTCCATAGGCAGAAATTTCACAGGATTGTATCGACGTCTAGGAGAGATAAGTCGAGAAATCACGAGGGCCGGAATAGATACAAGAAGGCCAAAACCGAGCATATATATAATTGGATAAAATTGTGCTGCGGTCTCACCTGCCAATTCAAGTCTGGCTGGTGATATTTCCTATAAAAATCTTGCCTTATCTTATGTTACGAGCCTGAACAAAGATCTTGCCATAAGTTTGGGATGGCTAAGTCCAAGTTTTAGCATCTTCGATCGACTAAAGTCTGCTTTGATGAAGTCAAGAAATTCGTCCATCTTTAGGGACGAAATAATATCGAGTTCTTGGTCCCATTCATTGTCTGAAAGATTCAGCCATCTGGATTGCACCTTAAGTGCAGAAGAGACCTTTGAAGAGAGGATTCGCTTGCAGGTGATTTCATATTTCATGAGATGTTCCCTTGACCCATTAAAAGGTATTGAAGATGCGGCAACTTCTCCAGCCAATCTTCCAAACCTAATTGCATAACGTATGCCTTCTAGCAACAAAGGATTGGAAAAACCGGCAGAGTCCCCCACTAGTATAATCCCATCAGCGACAAAGCTTTTGACTAAACCTTGATTTGGTATCAATCCGTAATGAAATTCGAGGGTCTGGATATTTTTAATTCTATCCAATGGTTTTAGTCGATTTTCAAGTATCTGGTTTAGTTTTTTAATGGGATCCTCTATAGTATCTGGTCTACCTACACCGACCCCGATTCTTATTCTATTCCTGTTAACTGGGAAGACCCATGCATATCCAGCAGCTGAATATGCACTTCCTACCATAAGGTACCATGTTTCTGGATCCAAATCATCACAATAGCATTCATACTCTGCTCCAGCGCCATATCTACTCCAAGCATTTATCAATCCAAGCTTTCGACCTATTTCCGCTCTAAACCCACTTGCGTCTATTATGATGGTAGATTGAACATCTTTTTCGCCTGATAGTGATTTGATTCTAATACCCCTCTCACCTGTTGAAGGGTTCAGTTTAACGTCGACGACATTGCATCTCACCCTGATCTCAGCTCCCGCCGCAGCAGCGATAGTTCCCAAATACTGGTACGCTCTCCTCACATCCAAAACACAACAATCTGGACGAGCTGAAGTTAGTGTTACCTCGTTATTAGGAGAAATAAAACAATAATTTTTGACTGGATTGTAATATTCTTGAGGGATTCCAAGATCCCTCATTTCAGAGATCCAGGTAACTCCACTAGTTCGAACATATTGAGCGATAGAGTCTTCTTTTTCGAAAAGAATCACCTTACAACCGGCCTTTGCAGCGGCTTGGGCAGCAGAAAGACCGGCTGGTCCTCCACCCACGACTGCTACATCATATTTCATGGCTTATAATGATAACATTGATCATTATCTTATGTATTATTTGATGGTTTTCATTTTTGATCATGATGCAGCATTTGTTAAAGTCATTGTGACAACATCCAAACACATGAGCAAAGATTTGATACGAACGTATTAAACGGTAGAATCGCTTGAACCTTCCAAGGTTGCCTTGCATCTGACCTGACCGCCTTGTGTGATAGCATGCTTCTCTCAATTCGTTAATTGCAAGAGCAGTAAGGGTTATGTGAATAGAGAAATGTCATGGATCAAAATATACATAGACGCATAGCAGCAATGCTTCAAACCAAGATACCGTCATAATTATTTTCATGGCAATTTATGCTATTGTCCTTTATTAGGAGATTCGAATTACGAAAGGGAATATTCTGTCTAAATGTAATTTCCGGTTGCTTTCAGTAAAATTATGGTTTTAGGTGGGGAGACTTGTTCTAATTCGGTCGGTTATCAGATTAGCGAGTATTGTGACAAGAATGGTTGATTGAGTTCGAGACACTGGCCAATTAGGTGTTTGAAACCTATGATTAGATAGTAATATATAGATTATTCATATCACCTTACTGTGACTTGATAGTCTTGCGAGGATCACCTTCTCCTGAATTTGAGGGGATAGTCAATTGGTATTATGCAGATCCCCTGTCT
>JBOGPP010000095.1:0-9030 GCA_050748485.1 Nitrososphaeraceae archaeon
TGGACTTGTTTTGAGTCTTACCTTAAGACATTGATGACTACCACGGATGCTATGAAATACAGTCTGGACTTAAAAGCGATTAATGACAAATCCTAATTCGATTAATTTCAATCAGGTTCACCAGATAGTGCATGCAACTCATATCTACAGTGGGGGAAACTATCTAATACTTATACCAATACTTATACCACTTGTAACAAAGTTGGCTTTTTTAATATTCTGCACTTCATTTCTCATCTCGAACAAGCTATCCTGTACCACGGATCAAGCCAATTTGTGAAGAATGGGGTGGTTAAAGTAATTCGATGAATTGAAGTTTTATAACAATTTCTCAGCTAATAAGAGGTAACTATCAACGATCCAGAATAGGAAGAGTGATTAGCCAAAATACACACGGTCAGAATGAAAATGAATCTATGACAAGAATATAAAGTGTAGGATAATTTTCAATAGTCTCCCGAATATATGAAACCTAATGTATGCAGATCATTGAAAAAGTTGTACTTGAAGGTCTCCGGTAACTTGTAATGTGAAATTATTGACTGCATCAATCCCTCCCATTATTTCAGTGCCAAAAATATCAACTTTAAATGGAGCTTTTAGACCTGCTTGAATACCGGATGGTGAAGTGAAATCTGAACCAACTCCCACTACTTGGCTATTATTGCCATACAACGTTGCTGATACTTGAACACCGTTGAAGGGGAATGTATTGTTATTGAAAACTTCTCCTGTTATAGTATAAATATTCCTATCGTCTGGAACGAATGCGGAGACACCTTGTATATCTAATTCGAGTATTTCAGAACGGGATTGATTCTGCGCTAATGCTTCATTATTCAGGAATATGGGTGATATAAGACATGATAGCACTATCAATTTTGTCATCGTCATCGTCATCGCCGTCTTTACTCTCTGTGGGAGAAACATAATTGATACGATGGATTCATGTTCAATATAAGTGTCTTTAGATGCTTGTTCGCCATTTTTATATCATGCTTTTTCTGATTTTTTGTGACACTTATTTGCATGATGGTGTTTGCATCTTCAACTTCAATGAGTCCTTAAATGCTATATGGGTTGCCCGCCGGCCATAGCCATAAATCAAGCTAAATAGTGACGGGATACAGCTTGTTTTATTAGCATAAGATTCCTTTATGATTATCTATTGATTCGAACATTCTCCTGTACAATAGATTACACCGAGATTGTTACTGAGAATACCTACATTGTCGATTGAGCTTCTGTGTACTCATAATCTCTTCTCTTATCGTCAGTACATTTCTTTCAAGGCAATAAGATATTATTTTATGTAATATGATGAAGCACTAATACAATGGTAGAAAGAAAGACGCAGTAATAATACGCGCTATCTTAGCAGTATGAATAAGAAACGGGTCTGCAAAAACTGTGATGTTGATATCGGTGATAACGGCTATTCTGAGGCATTTAGTTCGGGGCAATGTGATGTAGCAAAACAAATGAAGCATGATGGAAAGTAATTACATTGCTATTCACTAGTCCGTCCAATGACCCCAGTTGCGTTAACCTTCTAACATACCGTAGACCCCGATCACATATGGATACTCTCAAACTATGATGGTGGGGCAAGTTTGCCTTCTACGCATCACGTTCACTCACCATTGATGACTTCATTTGAGCTAGCATAGAATCATACCTTCTCCCTCATTTCTCTTTCGCTTCCAGTTCCGCGAATGCAATCAAGACACCATTTTTCGTTAACCGTTCCATCTAGCTTTCCGTTTCTTTCGACATGCACGAGTATGCCACCGGTGATGTTTTCTACACCTTTCTGACAATTGTCACATCCAAAGGTATTCATTTTTTCTATCATATACGGAGATGATAAATGAGATGTGCCTAGGCTAAATGAGTCTTACTGATAGAGAATCATTATGAACTGAGAATAGGCCTTGGGCTTAGCTCCTTTCTTTAATATCTAAAGAGCGACGGCAAAAAACATATGCTGCTTTTGATGGTTTTCATAACCGATGCGAGGGTGTATCTAATCCCATAGCCATATCCTCGAAGTCCTGGATTCGTAAGCTAAAGACTATGGTAGGGTATAACTTATATCCTCAATCCGCCCCTAAAGCGGAACGCTCAGCAAAAGTGAAGAAAGTGCCAGAAACAGGTACCTATGTAATCACAGCAGACATTCATACCTGAGATAGATATGTCAAAACAAAATCGGAAATTGACTTTATGTACAATATCTAGGTCATGAATTCACATTAATGTGCACTACTCTAGCATTCGGATCGAGCTGCAGGAGATATTCTTCAAGTGATATCAATGGCTCAAACTTAGCAATAGAAGAATTGTATGATTGGCAAACGGATTAAGTCTTTTCCAATAGATAGATACAGCATAACTATTCAACTATATTATGAAGATTAGGAAACGGCTCAAATAAGATAAACTTCAATTCCAGAGGTTAACTCATTAATGAACTAGTTGAATAGCAACAACGTGACTTTCTATTATTTTTCGGAAGTAAGATACATTTGATTTTGTTCACTACTCTTGCTCTTTATCTGCTCCTCAATCATTCGTTGAGGGATATATGTAATACCATGATCTAATTTCAAATGGCTTAGAAAAGCTACTCCATTATTAACGATATCTTTAACTATCAAACCTCGGTTACAAATGCTACATTTGATAATGTGTTCATCCCGCGATGCCATACAACAAAGATAGTATATTGATACTTGATCAATCATATTAATCTATGTAGTTAGTTCGGCCAGTTGATGGCTCTTATGGATGTCCCGTCATACAATTCTTTAGGTTTTTTAAAGTTTCTTTAATTGGGGAACATTTTAGGTCTGGTAGACAAAAGGCTAACTCTATCCCAAATATACTTAGAGGAGGGACCGAAACTATTGGAGCCCACAATATGGGACAATTAAAAAGCAAATTCAAGTGTCATTTACGGTTTGGAGGAGATATTTTCTCGGTATCAAATCCCGTCTTAGTATTAACTGAATGAAAAAACTACCAAAGAGTAATCGAAAGGCTCTTGCATTGGGTGTTTCTGCAATAGATTGAGAATAGATAAACTAAGGGTGATGATAGCAATAACAGATAGTATAGATACAAGCTAACCCATTTTGGTTTATGAAATTAGGATGACATTCTTTCAAGTTACGTTTTAAACTGACTTGCTTCGCGTTACAGTTACTAAGAGTATCTATAAATTTAACTGGACCTCACATCTAGAATGTTCCTATATCAAAAATTCATTGACTGCAACCCTTTGGTTTATTTAGTATGTCTGTCTTACCAAGTCATTGGTATAACATGCAGAATCTAATTTATGTCCGTGGTGTCACTGATCTGGCACGTGAGATGTCTATTTATTTTAGCATTTTCAGCAAGTATGCAAGGATCAAATTATTCCATGCAAAACCAGTCCTGTTTGGTTCGGCAGACGTCATTAATGTATGCAATTTACACTGTACTCACTGCTATTGGTGGCTTAATAGAAAGGGTGGTGAACAAGACTACTTAAGTGCAGAGCAGTGGAGAGAGATTATAAGGAGGACATTCAAGAAACTAAAAATTCCCGTTGTAACGTTAGTTGGTGGTGAGCCAACAATACGACCAGATATTATCCAAGTCTTTTGTGAAGAGATGCCTAGGAGAGTATGCGTTGTTTCAAACGGTACATATCCACTAAAGAGATTTGACAATCTGTATTTCTATTGGATATCATTAGATGGGACACAGGCAGTTCACGATCAAATTAGAGGAGAAGGCAGCTACTCAAAAACAAAAAGAAATGTCTCTGACTATGTTTTAGGTCCTGGTCGTAATCGTAAACCCGCCCGCACTGATATATGGATAGCAATGACTATCAATTCGCTAAATTATCATACTGTCACCGATTTAGTTGAAGAATGGTATGGGATAGTACACAAAATAGCATTCCAATTCCATACTCCGTTTGTCAAAGATGACCCATTGTGGCTCCCTTTTGGAGATAAACGAAATAGAGTAGTTGATGACCTTGTTGAATTGAGAAAACGATATCCTAAGTTTGTAGTAAACGGAGAAAGACAATTATCGTTGATGAGAGGTAATTGGGGAGGTACAGGCACAACACCGACACAGTGTCCTTCTTGGGCAATACTCTCTTTGGATCATTTGGGAAGAGTGAAGCAACCGTGTTGTATCGGAAGCTCTGATACTGAAAGAGGATTAAAGCCAATCTGCGAACGTTGTGGACTTGGCTGCTATTCAGTGCTAGTTGCAAATGGAATAAAGGGAAATAATGTAAATGTGGACGTGACATCATATCAGAGGACTACGTCATCGAAGAATTAAGACTCCATAATGGGACTTGTTATTGGTTCCCGATTGCATTGGAAGACGGTTCCTGGATTTGTGCAATAGGAGGATAAATATTATTCCCCTTGTTCCTGGGGGACGACACCTAGTGCTACCAGCTCGTCAACCGCAAGCTTATCTTTATAGATGAATGAATCTGATTTTCAAAACGAGCAACTCGGTTATTGCAGTATTTATTAGGATTAATTGTATACAGCACTAAAGGTCATTATTATGATCTCTACATAACTGCAACGAAACAGCAGTAATACATTTGGACAAACTTCCTTCCTTGTGATAACTGCAACTAGAACTGTTGGTAGCGAAATTGTAAAACAGCTCTCTATTAAAAATACGAGTTCAAGCTGCATGTCATACTTCTAATAATGTTGATAGAATTAGTAAATATCATGGAGTTGAGACAATTACTGGATTTGATTATGAAATGCCTGAGACTTATGATGCGCTACTCGAAGGGAATGCAAAGCTAGATAGCTGTTTTCCTATTCCGCCTCCAGATCAAAATATCATCGAGTCAACATAGATGTTTATTAAAAAAAGTTGGCCTTAAGTCACCGCGACTTAGCTTGCCAAAATTCATATGGAGAAGTTCCTAAATTCGACATCGGAGGTGCGACTCGAACTCTCTACGGTAACCAAGCGTTTCTTAGAACATAGATGGTTTGTTTGCGATTGGTAAAGTAACTACGAAGAGGGACTGTACATTTTGAATATCAATCGATAAAGATGGAACTATAAATGAGCGTCATCTTAGGTCTATGAATGTAATGAAATGTTAGATTTCTCAATTTTTCCAGTACGTCTACTCAACATTTTAAAGGAATCTAATGCATCTATTTCGATAACTCCTGGTATGTGTTGTATACTTTGGATATAGTTGTTCAACACATAAAGATCTTGCAATCTTATTTCTATTCTGATATCACTCTCTTTGAGGTCATCTGATGAAGATCTATTCGTGATTTGCACAAGGCCAGCCAACTGTTTTTCAGTTTCCTGTTCCAGAGAATATCTTCCAGAATGAATCGAATCTTCAATCATTTTACATAGTTCAGATATTTTCATATGTCACAAGGTTTATTCGTTATCTAATTTTATTGTATTTGATGGGATGACAAATGAGTTGACTTATATTCTTCCAATATCATTGAAAATCAACTGTTATTAGTAAGAATAAGATTTCGGTGAATACACATAAATTATCTTAATACCATTTCATTTGATTCGATGATTCAATTGTTAAAAAGTTGATGTTCCCAATGAAGAGAAGTCATTGATAAGCGATCATTATCAGGTGAGAACGGAGGTCCCAAATTAGAAATACAGTTGCAAGGGGAGATTTAGCGCAAGAATAGAGATAACTGAAATTTGTACTGATTGGTACATGCAAAGATCTGAAGGCGCTACATATACGCGATCATGAGCCTAGATCGTAGTTTAAATTCTCTATAATATGTCGATCTCTATCACTATAAAAATGAAAGGTCTTGCGACAAGGATTTTCAATCACCACTACAATAGTGTCACGATTCTTCTACTGTTTATTTGAAAAAGTCTGAGAGACTTGTCTGATTTGTACTGATCTTGTGGTTATTCATACTCTCATCGTGACTCTCTCCCAGATCCTCTTTTAGGACATATTCATCTCCCCATTTTACTTCTTGAAGGCCCAACAATTGTCTGAAGATATTTACTGTTCCAGGACCAAAGCCTGCGTAATGATTGTTTGCAGCAACGATAGCGAACTTAACATTGGATAAATCTCCTTCATGGGTATCGCCCTGGAAGTTTCGCGCGACCTTCTTCATTTCCTTTATTCTATCAATCTGGATTTGTCCAAAATCTTTTTCTTGAATACTTCTATCACCAATGAATCTCACGTAAACAAAATCTGAAGTGACTATTGGAGGAGTATGTATATCTGCAAGTTGACTCCATACAAGGCACATCCTATTGTTTGCGAAAAAATTGTACGCGAGATCTTGAAACCATGACCTATGTCTTACTTCTACGGCATATCTGAATCCTCTGCCAAGGTACGGAAGGATACTTCTCAGGGCATCTAAACCTTCTACAATCTGTATAGATGGTGGCAATTGAATCAAGAATGTCAGTAATTTCTCTTTTAGTTCAGATATTGAGTCAAAATAGTAATCCAGTTGATCCTCATCGATATTCAATAGCGTCTTGTCATGTGTTATAACCTTAGGGAATTTTGCAGTGAATCGAAAGTTCTTTGGAGTCCTCTTATACCAATTCTTTACCATGAATTTATTAGGAATTCCGTAGAAGGTAGAGTCAATCTCAACATAATCAAAGATTTTAGAATAATATCTTAACCACTTCGAGTTTTCAATATCTTTAGGATAAAACGGGCCCTGCCATGATGTGTAACTCCAACCAGAACATCCGATGTAGTATTGCAAGTCCTCTTATTATATCCAAAAGAACTTGATGGGATAATAGCTTTATGTCTACCCCTGACAACAAAGATGATAACGACGATTGGGACGATAGTTTTATGGGGCAATTTTTCTTGGTGACAGAGGTAATGGACCATTTAGCGAAGGGAATTACGACAACTGCCGAGATTCGACAAGCACAGTCTGATTCCATGGTTGGTCAAAGCATATACCAAAAGCAAATTTACTGGTCCTCTCGTGTCAAAACTTGTCACAAATCAATCGGCATTAGCTTTAGGTATATTACTCAAAATATATTTCGTATTCAATCTACTTTAGTATATAACAAATCTCATTAGCTTCCACCTTTGTACTCACTGATCTGATACTGCCGCTAATTATCAACCCCAACGAAAAAATAAGTCGTATACTCAAAATAATCGAAGCTAAACAGAATGGACTTTGCGTTTCTTGTAGAGCGCGTATCACACATGATCATGCTATCGTAAGTAGTGGGCGTCCAAGACATTACTATCACAAATACTGCGCGATCAAACATAATATTATTTAGCTATACAACTCTAATTCAACTGGAATAGAATTTCCCTGACGTACAGAATACTACTAAATGTTCTATTTCAACTGGAAATAAACTGAATAATTCAAAAGGAGTTTGAGAAGTAATACTTTTACAGTTGTTATATTACGTAAAAGTGACTCACTAGCGTTTGTCATTCAAAAGTTGTTCAACGATGTATTAGGCCCGGAGGATGTGTATTTCTGCCAGTTATTCTTAGTCCCACTGAAAAATGTTCTTATTGTAATTGCAACAGGTTAACGCCTGCACCTAAAAGTGCAGAACTATTAAAACTATCCAAGTTAGAATTTGGTGAACTCAGGCCCTTAGTAGAGCTCAGAAGAGCAAAGATTTCATATGGTGAGGATTAGTAAGGATTCTTGTGGGTCGGCGAGATGTACGGTCGGAAGGCAGTCTGAAGTTGTCAATTACCTGGCTAACCCTATGCTCAGTTGAATCGAATGATTAACCCCGTAATCTATCTTGATTAAATTCAGGTGAACCGTACTCACTGATCTTAGGCTTTCGGTCATGTGTTTGTTTATGTATTTCAAGACGTCGTTCCTCTTCAAACACGCTTCCACACTTGCTAGATTTAAACACCATTCGCATCTTTATTCAATGAATAGAGATATACATTTATCGGAATTCGATAACAATGATATTCATACATCGTTTTACTATTGTATTTCAATCAGTGGACATATGCTCTTTTTCAGTTATTAGTACCCAACAGACGATGACAGCTATGACTATACGAGCAGTGACTGGAACAACTGCAAGAATGGCTTTCAAATCCCAACTTATGCAACATCCGTGTATCGGAAGTAGCAGCCAACCATATGTATGCAGAAAGAACGATTATCGTGATTGACAAAGCTAGTAGACTAATTTTATGAAACTCCTCCATTATTTTATATACATTCTATTACCTCGTTGTTCTTTATATTACTTTGAAGGTTAATTTCCAAATGTTCTTTATATTACCTTAAAAGATAAGTCCAGAAGTTAATTTCCACTTTGGATGAACATCATTGAAAGGCAATTTGAACGACGATCGAACGCAGATAAGGCAATACTTTTTAACATTTTGAACGTTCAAGATGTTTAGTAGGTAGTCGTTGGTATTCGAACCCCTTAAGGTAACAACAGAGTTCATAAGACCATTTGGCTGTCTCGTCTTCCTAATTTAAAGGGTAACCACAAAGAGGATTGATAAAAAATTTATTGACCTACATTCGTTTCTACACCTTCGATATCAACGAAACCAATCTATCCGTTGCTGTATGGTTAGTTCCTCAGGATATAACTCAAACCATATTCAGAATGAGATTATTTCTTAGTCATTTCTATTGGCGAATGTGTATCTTTGTATTCAAAATAACAATTCTGTCGACCTTTATCTAGACAAATTCAAGGAGAGATTACCTTGATAATATCTAGGCCACGATCCGTAAGATATATCTTGCCATCTGAATCTACATCTAAATCTATATTTGTAATATCTCCAGTATTTGCCCCAATACTATATTCCTTAACGAATTTACCACTATTGTCAAATTGCTGGATGCGACTATTTCCGCTGTCTGCCACGAAGACATTTCCTTGCGGGAATTGGACCGTCATACCTGTTGGATTATAAAATTGACCTGGGCCAGCTCCTGCAGTTCCCCA
>JBOGPP010000096.1:0-17736 GCA_050748485.1 Nitrososphaeraceae archaeon
ATCATACTACAGTGGCCGCCAATATGTTTCGTGCTGAAGACTTTGAAATTGGGCTTCCGAAAGTTGATGGATCATCTATACGAGGATTCACAGAAATCCAGGAATCTGATTTAATAATAATGCCTGATCCCTCTACATACGCTACTATCCCTTGGCTTGAAAAAGATCAGACTGCTCGATTGATTTGCGATGTTATTAAAGGAGATTCTAAAAGAGACGCATTCGTCAGAGATCCCAGAGGGATAGCTGATAAGGCAGAGAAATATGTTCGCAAGCAAGGATATGAATATTCTTACTGGGGCCCCGAAGTTGAGTTTTTTGTATTCGACAAGCTTGAGGTGAACACGATGACTCCTTATCATGGTCAAAGCTATAAAATAACCTCGAGGGAATCACCATGGTCAGCAGAAGGTGCAGGTTACGCACTTCGTTTGAAAGAAGGCTACCTTCCCAGTGCTCCCGGAGATAGTCTCATGGAGTATCGAAACGAATGTGTAGATGTGCTAAGCAACAACTTCGGAATTATTTGCGATGCACATCACCACGAGGTAGCAACTGCCGGTCAGTGTGAAATCGATATCCGATATGATACTCTGGTAAATTCCGCAGATTCAGTACAAAGTTACAAATACATTGTAAAAAATGTAGCCAAAAAACATGCCATGATCGCTACAATGATGCCTAAGCCTATCGCGTTAGATAATGGTTCGGGGATGCATGTTAATGTAAGCCTGTGGAAAGATAAGAAGAATCTCTTTTTTGACGCGAATGATAAATATGCAGAAGTATCTGAGCTTGCGAGATACTTTGGAGGTGGAGTGTTAGACCATGCCTCTGCGCTCGCAGCCATAGTTGCTCCAACTACAAACTCTTACCGTCGGCTTGTTCCAGGGTACGAGGCCCCAGTATACATCTCGTGGAGTACTGGGAATAGATCGGCCATAATTAGGATCCCTGCCCACTACAGGGGTAAAAAGTTCTCGGTATACAAGCGACTTGAATTTAGAGCACCAGATCCTTCTTGTAATCCATATCTGGCTTTCTCAGCAATAATGGCTGCTGGATTTGATGGCGTCAATAAGCGTACCTCAATAGGAGATCCAATTAATGAGGATATTTTTAAGATGACCTCTAAGAGAAGATCTGAACTTGGCATAAAACAACTGCCAACTAGTTTACGTGATGCCTGTGAGGAATTGCGGAGTGACAGGGAATTCCTGAAGCCGATATTTAGCGATGATACAATTGATACTATTTTAGAACAAGAAATTAAGGACTATAATGAGGTAGCTGTCAGGCCCCACCCTCACGAATTTTCGATGTATGCTGATGTATGATGATGAGGATGTAAATAAGGACGTAAATAATGTTGCCCTTGTTAGGTAATGAAGAACCTAGATCTAATTTATTGTACGAAGTTCAATTATTTTGGTTCTCTGGGATGTAAGTCGTCATTGCAAAAATTTTCTTAGATACGCAGCCTGATCCTAAGAGTAGGAACAAGCTGTTAGGCTTAATGCTTAAAGAAAATACACCAGCTTAACAAATAGCATGACAATGATTAAATGACCTAGAATGCGATTTAACTTAATCGTGAACTACACAAGTTCATTAAGATAGTGCTGAGAGCCGTCAACATTGAGAATGCATGAAGAGATCACCTTTCATCGAATTCTTAAGAGGCAAGAATCATATAAGTGGCTCCAGATTAATTTGGCAAAATCCAACCCATCCCGTCATCATCTAAGTACTCTGAACTTTAACCCTTGTTGCCTAAGCAAGTTTATGAGACGTTCCTCATGAGATCCGTCTTCGACCTCTAGACTTAAGTACACACCTGCTGTTCCTGCAGAAATATTAGAGCTTAGTCTATCATGTTCAACCTCGACAATATTTACGCTCAAGTCCGCAATACAGTCAACTACACTCTTCAACGCTCCTGGTTTATCGGGCAATTGAATGAATATTTTGAGCATTCTACCCATATACATTAAACCCTTTGCCACTACCTGTCCCAATAGGTACATGTCAACATTTCCGCCAGATAAAAGGGCAATTACCTTCTCATTCCTTCTTTCGTAACCGTTGGAGACAAGATATGCTAAACTAGCTGCTCCAGCTGGTTCTACTACGAGCTTCGCCCGTTCCATTAGCAGAAACATGGTCTTAACGATAGCTGTATCATCTACTAACACTATGTCATCTACTAACCGACTAATTATCTCGTAGGTCAACTCCCCAGGTGATTTTACTGAAATGCCATCTGCTATAGTATAACTCGAGTTAATGGTTTGCAATTCTCCTTTAGCAATAGATTCTTTCATAGAAGGAAAAGCTTCCGATTGAACTCCAATGATCTTAACATTGGGCCTCTTAGCCTTCACGGCGATAGCTATTCCGGCTGCCAATCCTCCGCCTCCAATGGGCAGGTAGATCCTATCAAAATCATTTAGGTCCTCTAGTAGTTCCAAACCGATTGTTCCCTGCCCGCATACTACCTGGTTATCGTTAAACGCATGAATGATTGTAAGCCTTTCCTCCTTTGCAATACGAACTGTCTCATCCCACGATGCATCATAATTCTCACCGGAAAGAATCACTCTTGCTCCATAGGACCTAGTTGCGGCAACCTTTGCAGGGGAGGCATTTCTAGGCATTACTATAGTACAACGAATATTTTCTTTAGAAGAAGCGTAGGCAAGTCCTTGGGCATGGTTCCCTGCTGAAGCAGCAATTACTCCACTGGATCGCTCTTGACTGGTTAGAGAATTTAATTTCGTAAAAGCACCTCTGACCTTAAACGATCCTGTTTTTTGTAAACACTCCAGCTTGAGGAATATATCTGTGCCTACCAATCTTGAAAATGTATCAGATTTGTGTAATGGAGTTTTTCTTATACTCATGTCTAGGGAACTTCTGGCTATCGATATATCCTCTATTGTGGGATACTTGCTGGAAGGAATATCTACGCTGTTCATTCGGAGTATATTTATTGTTGCCCCCTCCCCCTTACTTATAATTTTGTGTTCACTATATGACATGAAGACTTTGTGATAAATAGCCGTTGTTACTAATTTTGAGAAAAGCCAAATATTTTTGGTTTGGGTTCATGATATCCTAGGTGCCAAAAGTTATCATGTCATAGTGCTCCTTTTTATTTTTGCAAGAGTTGCATGGATATGGTTTGAGGAAGCATGTGCACAATGCGACAGAATGTTGACTGTTCTAATAGCGAGATGCACTACCTGCCGACTTTTGGGACATATTTAGTCGTGATGGATCAAGAAGAGTGTTTGAGAAAACAACATCTGCTGTAGTTTCATGAATCACACTTCAAACAGAAAGTCGATTGAAGTAGGCAAATATGAGCGATGAGATGATTTTCCTCACATAGCGAGCAGAGTACCTGTGGAATGCTGGACGCTTAGAGCAAAGGAACGTTTAATAGACCTCCAGCAAAATTTTCTGACTGAATAGATGCCTAAATTCAAATCAACCCAGGATATAATTAGAATTATAGGAAATAAAGAGCAGATTCGCAATTTTGGGGTCATTGCTCATGTCGATCATGGCAAAACAACCATGAGTGATAGCCTCTTGGCGGCATCAGGAATTATTTCGCCGTCGGTTGCAGGACAGGCACTTGCTCTAGATTCAATGAAACTTGAGCAGAATAGGCAGATGACAATTAGAGGCGCAAACGTCACTCTGTATTATGAGAAAGAAGGGAAGGAGTACGTGGTTAACATGATTGATACGCCCGGACACATAGATTTTACTGGCAGGGTTACTCGTGCGTTGCGGGCGATTGACGGAGCGGTTGTAGTTTCAGACTCTGTTGAAGGGATAATGACTCAAACTGAGACGGTAACGAGGCAGGCTTTAGAAGAGAGAGTAAGACCTGTTCTATACATAAACAAGATTGACAGATTGGTAAAGGAATTGAGATTAGATGCCACAGCTATGCAAAAGTGGTTGTCTAATATCATCGCCGACTTTAATCATTTGATAGATATATACGCAGAACCTGAGCTCAAGGAAAAATGGAAAGTTAGTATCCAAGGGAACAGTGTTGCCTTTGGTTCAGCGAAGGATAGATGGGGATTTAATTTCAAAGTCGCACAGAAAAAAGGAGTCAGTTTTAAAGATGTTTACGATGCATATACATCTGATGATCCTGGTGCAATTAAGAACTTGGCGGACAGAGCTCCACTACATGAAGCTGTTCTCGGGATGGTAGTTGAACACCATCCACCTCCTCATGTTGCTCAACGATATCGAATACCGAAAATTTGGCCTGGCGATTTGAATTCCGAGCTTGGTAAATCTCTCATTTCATGTGATGACAAAGGTCCAGTAGTAATGATGGTGACTACGATAAATGTTGATCCACAGGCAGGGAGAATAGCAACAGGACGACTTTTCTCAGGTACCGTCAAAGATGGAGATGAAGTATATTTGATTGATGCAAAGCGGCCAGGAAAAGTTCAATCTGTAAATATCTATATGGGAAATACTCGCGAACTGGTAAACATGTTGCCCTCAGGAAACATTCCTGCCTTACTTGGATTGGACTACGCAGTCGCGGGTGAGACAATATCCACAGTGAAGGCAATTCCAGCTTTTGAATCAATTAAATATGTTTCAGAACCAGTTGTAACAATAGCGGTAGAACCTAAGCATCCAAGAGATCTGCCCAAATTGGTTGAAGCCCTGCGAAAGCTAACAGTGGAAGATCCTAATCTGATAATAAAAATCAATGAAGAGACAGGTGAAACACTTATGGCAGGTATGGGGGTCCTTCATCTTGAAATTGCTACGTCTCTTTTAGAGGAAGCAGGTCTGGACATAACTACGACTCAGCCATTAATCAACTATCGTGAAACGAGCAGAAATAAAACAAGCCCTATCATGAGCAAGTCTCCTAACAAACACAATAAGATCTTTATGCGAGTGGAGCCCCTAAGTGGGGAAATAATCGATATGATCAGGACTGGTCAAATTAAAGAAGATATGGACAAGAAGGAAATGGCTAAAATCCTTCGTGAAAAAGGATGGAGTGCAGATGAGGCACGTAACGTAGCTGCTTTAGACGTAACTGGGAATATGCTTATAGACGAGACAAAAGGTGTTCAATTTATTCAAGAATCCATGGATTCCATTAAGTCGGGGTTTGATGATGTGATACATTCTGGACCAATTGCGCATGAGACTGTCAGAGGAGTCAAGTTTGTGCTACATCACTTTGTTCCTCACGAGGACCCTGCGCATAGAGGGTTAGCTCAGTTACTGCCGGCGACACGTAGGGCCATGCTTGGCTCGATGCTGATAGCAGATCCTACATTACTCGAACCGATTCTTGGTATTGAGGTAAAATGTCCTCAGGAACAGATTGGTACCGTAGCAGGAGTTCTCTCAAGTAAGCGAGGAAAATTGATCAACGTGGATCAAAAGGGGCTTATCACGATTATCCAAGGCGAAGTCCCTGCATCTGAAACTTTCGATCTTTCGGAAGTAATGCGCGGTGGTACGGCAGGGAAGGCTCTGTGGAGTACATATTTTAAATCTTGGCAGGCAGTACCCCAATCTATCTTGCGGAGCTTAGTCGCTGACATACGTAAAAGAAAGGGTCTAAATCCGGAGCCACCCAATCCAGACGAATTCATAGATAAAGAATAATAGGTTTTATTCTTTAGAATTAATTTGTATTTCTTTTTGTCTTAGGCGTTAGTCTCCGTGATTTTATCTGACTATCTCGCTCTAGAAAACAAATGGCTCTCGCAACAGAAATAGACAGTTTTTAACGTGCAGCTAAAATATCAGGTATTTTATTACGGAAAACTGTGTTAATTTGTCCATTCTTGTACGTCTGCTAGATGTTTTCAATGTTTACAATGTTTACAAAACTCCCAATAGTTATAAGCGACAGAATCATTTCCTTACTCAAAATGAAACTTGATCATCCCAGGTACACAGAGCGATTTGGGGCAATTAGCTTACACGGTGTACAGCGTGTATATGAGCTAGATTCTGGCTTTAGCAATGGGAGGCCCACTTCAGAGACTATTCGTAGCATCGGAAATGAAGAGATTTCTGAAATAGAAAAAAAAATGGCCATCGTGATTCCTATTAAAGGTGAACGTCTAAAACTACTTGAAGGTGTGTTAAGTGGTATTCCGCACGATTGCCTTACGATCATTGTTTCGAACAGTCCCAGGCAACCTGTCGACAGGTACAAGTTGGAAAAGGAGGCTTTGGAGCAGTTTAACCGTTTTGTTGGTAAGAACGCGTTGATCTTGCATCAGAAAGATCCCGGACTATCAGATGCGCTTAAAGAGGTTGGATATAACAGCATCTTTGGACCAGACGACATAGTTAGGAATGGAAAAGCTGAAGGCATGATTACAGGGATGCTCCTTGCTAAGATGGCTGGAAAGGATTATGTTGGTTTTATCGATGCGGATAATTACGTTCCCGGTGCTGTTAACGAATATGTTAAGATCTTTGCATCAGGACTTGCCATGTCAAATAGCCCATATACGATGGTTAGGATTTCATGGATTTACAAACCTAAAGTTTCAGAGAGTGGTCTGTACTTTTCCAAGTGGGGGAGAGTCTCGGAAATAACTAATCAGTATCTTAACTCTCTGGTTTCTTATTATACCGGCTTTGAGACCGAAGTTATGCGTACCGGTAACTCGGGTGAACATTGTATGTCTATGAAACTTGCCGAATTGCTTACTTATTCATCGGGGTTTTCGGTAGAACCATATGAAATAGTTAACGTCCTGGAGGAATTTGGCGGGATCCTACCTACAGAAAATCAAGAAGCGATGGATAAGGGGATAGAAATATGTCAAGTAGAAACACGCAATCCTCATTTTCATGAAGAGAAGGGAGATGATCACATTAAAGAAATGTTCTTCGGGTCACTTGGTTGTATTTATCACAGCAAGATCTGTCCTCCGAGGTTACGGGAGAAAATCGTAGAAGAATTGCGCAATCGATCTATGTTAGAAGAAGGACAGGAAATAAATACCCTAAGAAAGATCAATCCATTTGACAAGATAGACATGCGACAATTTGCAAATATACTTCATGAAAGGGCTTCGAGCTTGATTCATTTTGTTTAATGTGTTAGTATGATTGATCACAAATTGAAATTCTTCTGATAGTGGATAAATTGTTAACTTATGATTAAGAGTTAGATTTTTTTGTTCTATGCACCATTTTGACTTGCGATCCTCGATTACAAGTTTATGTGAATAGTATTACTCTCATATCATAGTAACAGTAACAATTACAAGCGAAAGGATTAATAGATATGATATATTCTTTAAATTGAGAATATAGACCATCGTCATGACTCTGAATGTTTCAACAATTACAGAAGTTATGCAACAATATTAGCTAGCTAATAGTTACAATCTCCTTTAATATCAGCTACGATAATTATTCAGATATGTGTTATCATGATCTCCCTGAAATGAATTTTAATATTTCTAGGCGACAGAAAAATTTCCTAATGAGAGTAGATGACGCATCAAAATTATTGCGGGATTACGAAGAAGAATGTTACCTTAATGAAAGAATTAATGACAGGTTTATACCAGTTTTCAAAAATATTTGAATGCTAGGCTGCCCAATTTCTACTAAATATGGGGGAATGGGGTACGATTTCCTTACTTACTGCCTCGCTCTGGAAAGAATTGGGGAAGAAGGAGTTCTGTTAGGACATTCTTATCAGCTCATATTTCAATTGGTCAACTAGTCCTTCAGGGGTGGGCTAACGAGGCACAGAAAAGAGAGTACCTTCCGCGTACCACGAGAGGGAGAAGCGTAATGGCGTTTGCCCTTACCGAACCCAACGCCGGCAGCGATCCAACTTCTATGGAGATGGTATTTGAAGAGAAAAGCGATCATTATATCCTCAATGGAAGGAAGCAGTGGGTTGGTAATGGAACGATTGCCGACTTGCTGACTACTTATGCAAAGGAACGAAACAGTAAAGATCTACGCGGAGATGGAAAAATCTCTGCATTTATAGTAGATAAAGATTGTCAGGGGATAAAGCGAAAAGAGATCAAAAATAAATTGGGCCTCCTCACAATAAAGAATGCCGAACTCGTTTTCAGAAATTGCATTGTTCCCAAGAAAAACCTCTTGGGAATGAAAGGACAGGGTCTGAGCATAGCATACAGCGCACTCATAGATGGTCGTCTGAGCGTCGCAACAGGAGCTGTTGGTGTCATTAAGGATTGTTTGACAGAATCAATCTTTTATGCGCAACACAAACCCAACATGGAGAACTTCTGGGGAAAAAGCAGCTAATACAAGAGCATCTTGCAAAGATGGTAGTAAGTCTGGAGAGTTCAAGATGGCTTGTTTATCGTGCGGCTATCACTAGACAGCGTTTGCAACATTATGTCGAGACATTTAAGAGAGAAAATATTGATTGGCAGATGAAATTGAACAGATCCAATAAGAAGTACATTCAAATCAGAAATGAGGCCGATAGACTTTCCGCAATATCTAAATTCTATGCGAGCAATTGTTCGTTTGATGCCGCTAATCGTTCTGTTCAAATATTCGGCTCATCTGGATATACTAAAAAATCTAGGGTCGCAAGACACTTCTTGGATTCTCGTGCAACTATGATCTACGAAGGCGCAAATGAGGTACTGACACTTAAAATTGGCTCACAAAGCTTGGGCCAGGAATTTAGAGCCTACTAGCTGTCGGTGATTTCCGTTGATATAGGCAGGAGATTTCCGCAGTCACTATAGTAAACTGTTGGTACCATGGATCTATATACAAAACTTTCATCCAATGGCAATGACACTGTCATCTTTATCAAACGCATGACCTTCTAACTGTTATTTGTAACCCGTAATTTATTGTTACCAATTCTTCTATTTCTACTTCTTATCCCCATTCTGTTGAGAATATCTATAAATCTCTCATTTTTATGTAAATCTAGTCAATCTTTTTATTAGTCACCTGCGAATCATGCATTGAGAATGAAGATTGCTGTAGCCGGGATCGGTGTCGCTGGCGCATACCTCATGAACAAGCTCAGTCAAGATCGGGATAACACAGTAAAGGGCTTTGAGAGAATGCCAGAGTCCAAACATGATGCAGTTTGTGCTTGGGCAACATGCGACAACGTAATGGGTGGTTTAGTAAAGGAATGTGGTTTGGATTTCAGCAAGTACGTTCTCCACAAAGGTAAAAATATGAAGGTCGAATTGATAAATGATTCTATTGACATCAAGTTAAGTGGTATGGTTGCTTATGATAAATTACAGCTCATAAGAGATATGATACGTGGTACTGATATAGAATTTGGAAAGGTTCCACGGAAGGAGAACTTAGAATCTGATTTTGATCTTATCGTAGATGCTACAGGCTTTCACAGGAACTATTTGCCTAAAGTTAGCAATGAGACTTGGATTCCATGCGTACAATACAAAGTGAAATATGATCGAAATAGAAATCCATATGATGACTTTTACTTGAAGGCATTTTCCAACATGTCAGGATACTTTTGGTATTTTCCTCTCGATAATGGATATGCTCATGTAGGAGCTGGTGATTTCGGACGAAAGTACACGATAGGATTCCTTGATGAATTTCTTAGCAAGCATGAGTGCGAAATCATTCATAAGGTAGGCAGACCGGTCAGAATAAGTCCCCCTTCGCTATGTGAACCGTTTTCAGATGGCAGAAAAACGATTGGGGTAGGAGAATCGATCGGTACCGTCTATGCATTGTTGGGAGAAGGAATAGTTCCATCAACTTGGTGTGCACAATTATTTGTAGAACATCTAAATGATCTGAATAATTACAGGGATGCAGTATTGAAGAAGTTTGATATCTACTCCCTGGTTCATAAATTCATCAAAATGAAAATTTCGGGTAGATTTAGTTTGCTAAGGAATTCTCGCGACTTGTTGAGAATCTATACTCATATGAAGATTAATGAAAAGAGATATGGAATGAAGGTTAGAATGAAGAACATGTTAAAGATCTCAAGAATATGAGGTAGGCTCTCAATTGTTCAGATCGCCTAGACCCTGCTGTAAATGCTGCAATATTGGAATAAGACCTACTGACACATAAATCATTAGAATCTGAACCGTGTCTATGACCCAGCAATAATCTGGAAAGGACTAATGATCAGCAATTAACAAGATAGATGACTAAATAGTTACTCGCAGCTGGTGATAGAGTGCATGACACGACACCTTGTCGTTGCTGTCTTTTTCAATTGAAATTGGCTTTCTATAGTAATCATTTTTTATTTTAGGGTCATTTGGTATTTCAGTGTAATTCTTAATACATCGAGTAAATTCATTAGTAGGTGTTTGGGAATAACAATACTTGTTGTTTCAGTTGTTACGCTTGGACCGTGATGACTGCCGGATTAAGTTTTACTTTCATAATAAAATCAGATAAGAAACTCATCTGTGCAGGTTAATATTTGGCATAATTAATTATTCGAAGAATATGCTATGTTATGACAGCCTGTTGCAAGAAATATTTTACTCATACCTCTAGTCACAAATATATGAAAGCAAGAGGTTTAAAGGATGAATGAGCAGCGGAGTCAGTGGCGAACAAGCCGCCCTCGAACAAAAGATTAATGAGATGATGCAGCAAGCAAGGGTGCTTGAAGCTCATTTGAATGAGATCATTTCTCGTGAGGCAGCTGTCAGTAGACTGTTAGAGGAAGCCAAATTGGCATCTAGTGCGGTACAAGAGATTCAATCCGAAACAGAAGTTGAATCGTATGTCCCTGTTGGAGTTGGGGTTCATATGAAAGTATCAGTGCCCCCTGTTAAGAAATTGCTTATCAATATAGGCGCAGGAGTGGCAGTGGAAAAGAACAGAGAGGATACAATTAACTATATAGAGTCTAGGTTGAAGGAGTTTGAGATCGCATTGAAACAACTAATGGGGCAAAAACAACAGGTATCTCTCCGAATGGAGCAAATTCAAGTTCAAGTCAACGAAATGGTACAGAGAGCTACTTCTGGTAGGAGCAACTCAACTAAATCCAGTAGCAATAATAATTAGTCCCGTTAAGATTACAGAGACGTAAATGTTTGAACACCTCAAAAGGGCATTTTCTGATGCAGCTAGAAACATATCGTCTCATAAGGAAATTTCTGAAAGAGATTTAAATAATCAGTTATCTGAACTTGAACTTTCTCTTCTCGAAAGTGATGTTGCCCCAGAAGTTGTAGACGACCTTGTTGGAAGCTTGCGAACCGAATTGCTTGGCTTAGAACTTGAAAAGGGACAAAGTGCAGAAGAAGTAATCAGGCTCAAGCTCAGAATTCGGATAGCAAACATGTTTAATAAATCTGGGAGCATGAATCTTATCCAACAAATTAGAACTAAGAAGGAAGAAGGAAAAGGACCATTTATTATAATTCTACTTGGAATTAATGGCACTGGTAAGACAACGACTATCGCGAAAATTGCTCGTTTATTTAAGAAAAATGGAATATCAACAGTACTTGCGGCAGCAGATACTCACAGGGCAGGGGCAATTGAGCAGCTATCGCAACATGCAGAAAATTTGTCAATCAAAGTAATCTCGCAGAGGTATGGAGCCGATCCATCTGCTGTCGGACGTGACGCCGTGGATTATGCTTCTAAACACCGAATAGATACGGTACTAATTGATACTGCAGGCAGAATGCAGACTGCAAAGAATCTGATGGATGAAATTAACAAGATAGTCAGAGTTGTGAAACCAGATATCAAATTATTTATCGGCGATTCATTGGCAGGAAATGATACCATTAATCAGGCACGTGAGTTTTTTGAATATACCAAATTCGATGGTGCAATACTAACCAAGACTGATGCAGACGCCAAAGGAGGTTCAGCCATATCGATTGTGCATGCCACATCAAAGCCTATTGTCCTCTTAGGAATGGGACAAAGTTATGATGATATAACACCTTTTAGTTCTGAGAAATTTCTCGATTCGGTCTTTGGTAATTCCCCTTTACTTGGCGAACCAGAGGTCCTTTCTGGGGACATCATTCAACATGATATACCCAAACAAGACACGAACAGAAATGGAAGAGATGCACCAGATATAGAACTATCATATGAGAAGGCAACTTTGGAAACAGTGAGAAACGAAGATACTTCTGAGAGACTTAGTCAAGAAATAGAAAGGACACCCTCAGAATTGCCTTCAGATTCATATGATTCTAGATCTAACAAACATGAATCATTAAATACAGTCGATTCTGAAAAGCTTACTACACAGAAGGAGCGGCCAGAGGAGCAACAAGAACGACATTTAGAACAATCACAACCACAACATTCAGAACAACAGCAAGAACACGGACAAAAGCAGCAAGAAGATCAAAAACAGCAGTCGCCGGTTATTGCTGCAACATCTGACAAGAAACCTGAGTCAACTACAGAAAAAAATGAGCCTGGTGGTTTTTTTAGAGGATTGTTCGGTAGGAAGAACAAGACACAAGATCCAGAAAAGGTCTTTAAGAACGAAAATCATACTATCAAGAGCTCTCATGAAATTGATCCTCCCTCATCCATCGAATCAGAAAGGAAGAACAGAGCTAAGAATCTAGCTGAAAACAACGAGAAAAAAATCAAAAGTCAGAAGGGAGGCGAAGAAGTAGTATATCTAACAGATGAAGATATTGAAGACCTCCTTAAATAGGAAGGATTTTTTGAGTCTTAATGACCTATGTAAAGAGGAGATCTTATCAATCTTAGAGTTGTCTAAGAATCTCAAGAGGGACTTGAAGAATGGAAAATCATCCCAATTATTGAAAGGGAAAACACTTGCCATGATTTTTCAGAAGCCCTCTACGAGGACCAGACTAAGTTTTGAAACAGGAATCCTTCAATTAGGTGGGACTGCTATCTATCTGAGTTCAAACGATCTTCAGCTAGCTAGAGGAGAATCTATCGAAGATACAGCTCGAACACTTTCGCTCTACGTTGACTTGATTATGGCACGTGTATATGCACACTCAGATATTGAGAAACTTGCATCGTATTCATCTGTTCCCGTGATAAACGGACTTTCAGATACTTTTCATCCTTGTCAAGTTTTAGCCGATCTCCTCACAATTCAAGAGCAAAAAAATACATTCAATGGATTGAAAGTTGCGTGGATAGGAGACGGTAATAATGTTTGTAATGATTTAGTACTCGGTTGTTCAAAGATAGGCATAAATCTTTCGATTGCCTGTCCTCCGGGGTTCGAGCCCAATGATGATGTACTAGATGTAGCAAGAAAAGAAGCTTACAGAAGTTCTACAGAAATATCGATCACAGATGATCCTTTAAATGCCGTTCGAGATGCGGATGTATTGGCAACAGACACATTCATATCCATAGGAAAGGACGGAGAAAGACAGCGCAGAGAAGAGATATTCTTGCCTAAATACCAGGTAAATTCTGATCTGTTAAGTTTGGCGAAACAAGATTGCATATTTATGCATTGCCTTCCGGCCTCCAGAGGTCGAGAAGTCACTTCCGAAGTAATTGACGGAAAGGCATCTGTGGTGTGGGACCAAGCTGAAAATAGGCTACATGTGCAGAAGGCGTTAATGAGTATGCTACCTTTGAAGTAGCCCACTTATTGTTCGTAATGACTTGGTGTCGTTCTAAGTAATTTTTGATTATCGGAAAAGACAAACCCCACAGTTAGTACTAAACTCATTGTTTCCTACTCTAGGACTAGTATACTCATTTAATTATCATAGAAATTTACCTTTATATTATGGCTACTAGGTGAATATTCATGCCTTCTGATGAGTTGCAGGAAATAAGAAGGGTTTTTCGAGGATTACAAACTCTGTATCAATTGCATCTCCCAAAAATAAATCCCGCACTAATAGACGATTTGCTCATCCGCGAACAAGAGGAAATAGAAAAACATAATAATTCACCAACTTCATCGCCGCCCTTTTATATGGTCGAAATATCCACTACGAAAAGCGCAGATCCAGAAAAAATGAAAAATTTGATATTCAAAAAGACAGGGCTTCTGCCGTCAGTATATGAAAATGGTACTCATTACGTAGCAAATATGAGACTGACTCTGGAATTACTAAAGGTGATAAGTGAATCTGAGGAAGGGATAGTGAAAGTTTCAGGGGACTATACCGGAGGCATAGCTGGAAGATGAAATCAAAAAACTAGTAGAATAATGTCGATAGTCCTGTTTGCGAGAGTGTCAATATTATAAGCAAGTTCATTTATGGTTCTACCAATTTTGCATAGCATCATCATTCAGTTGCTTGAACATAGCTGAAACGAGATTCTAATTGTTTCCTGGAAATTTGTCCGTAGTATTTCATTTTATCCATGTTAGAACATATTAACGGGAGATGACAAACGTGAGGGGATATCTTGTGCAGTCCCGATGGCGAAGTCAACATAGAGTAAGGGGGGTTCAGAGCAATTTTGACTATTGTTTCCATTTACGAACCGCCCACCAATTTATTATGATCTTCCAAAGTGGATCAAATGAATCGATTGGTCCCCAAATACAGAATTAAGTAGTTATATAGAATCTTTTATAAAAAAATATATTGTTGGAGTTCTCCTGAGACGCTTTCCAGCTTAAGTGGCTGGATTTGCTTCTGCGATTACCAAGTGTTTGCCGACTTGATCAAAACCAAGTGTCTCCAAAACGGTAAATGGAATCGTCTCACCTGACTGGAGCGTCTGAGACGGTTGAGTAATGAACCTACTGGTCTCAAGTAATAGTTGTCCATTTGGATCGTAGAATTGCACGTTAACTCTTACATCATCTACAGGCGCAGTCGAATTGTTTACAATCTGTCCTTCCAGCTCTACATTATTTGTAGGGCCTGCTACTAGCTCGACTTGAGCTGTTTCCAAGTTGACAGTGTTTTGTTGTTTTTGTGCTAATACCTCAGCAGTTGTAAAGATCGTCATTGCCGTCAATACGGGAACTAATACCTTAATGATTGAGTTTGTCATCACCTGAGTTATCTTTTTACATCCTTAAAAAGTGTTCACTATTAGTACATACAAATTCAGTCCAAAGCGAAATATTGCCTAATAAAATCAGGCGCTTACTACTATTGCTAACATGTCAGCAAATTCAACCAGCGAACAGCTATCTGAGAGGGAAAGATTGGATGATTTATCGCACTACATTCCAAGTGTTTATGGTCTACGTTCATGCTTTTGATTTTGGTGCTGTTGTTGCTGTTGCTGTTGCCGATGCTGATGCAATATGTCAGGTACTGAAATCCATCTCTTGAATGAAGTAGATTGAGTAGTCGTTGGCTTAGCGATCGATGAATGTGGAATTGTCGAAATCCTTTCTAGATCCGGAAATTTGGAACGAATCTCCATTTCAACTTGCAGGCATATCATCTCTACATCCTTGAGTGGCTTATCACCATCTACTTCAATATGCACTTCAGCTTGGGAAACCATTCCTGCCGGTCTGAGCAAGACTGATCTAACCTTGACTTTAGTTTGTGATTGTTCTGGTCCTTCACCAACCCTAAATTGTTTTTGCTCGACATGTTGCTTGATAAGTTCAGTAAGTTTGGGATTCTGCCACGAATCTACAAGTATTAAAGATGACTTTTTTAACGAGATATAAGATACTGAGAAGATGTATCCTGCAATTATCATCCCCCCTATAGCATCCATCTGTAAGAATCCAAATTGTGAAGCAATTAAAACGCTAAGAAATCCAATTATTGACGCGGAACCATCTTTTATCGAATTCTTAGCATCGGTTTTCAGTGATAGCAGATTATACTTATTTGCAATATTTCTCATCTGAAATGCCCTATGTAATGAGACTGCACCGGCCGCACCCAAAACTACCATCGTGAGAATTGGTTGTCTTATTTCATGTGGATGCAAAATAGCTTGATACGAATTATAAAATATTACAATACCTATGGCTACCATTCCTATAGCAGCCATCAATGCAGCAAAGCTTTCCACCTTGTGGTATCCAAAATGAAACTTCTTGTCAGCCGGTTTGTGAGCAATACGAAGACCTAATAGAACAATAAATGATATGGCTGCATCAGATATAGAATCTATACCATCTGCTGTTGCTACTACACTACCACTATAGTACCCCGTAAGAATTTCTACAATTCCAATGCTGACGAGAGTAACAATGGATATTTTTGCAATTCTTTGTCCTGCTAGTATCCCTTCACTTACAAGGCTGTTATGCTCGATAAACGTACTACTGGGATTTGATTCTCCAGCGCTATTTGATTTCTTACCCTCGAAGTTTAACTCCTTATCCCGACTTCGAGATAAACCCTTCACGACACTGTCGCCACGATCATCATCATCAGAAGCTCCGGAATTACTGTCGTCCAATTTCTAGAATATGCAGTCATTAGTACTCATCGGCATGATATAAACATCGCGCATTAGATAATTTTCATGTTTATTTCAATATAATTCATTATTTCTGTAGGTATAGAAGCATATAATAGATATATTGGAAGTAAACGCATAAAAATTAAAATATCCACACTAGCCTTGACTAACCGGTTTAAATTCTTACAAGATACAGAGACAAGCACCAGCAGTTGATTTCTCACAGATTAAAAGGGTTTTGACAATGGAAAGGGAAACAGCGACGACACTATCGCATTTGTAAGAGACTGATATATCTTCACGTAAGAGGATTTGTGTATCCGAAGCGATGCATACCTGTTCTAACACCTATTTAAAAAGTTTTTACAAATATCGGGACCATATATTTATTACAACTTAGAATAAATTTGCGGAGAATTTGAAGTTCAAAAAACTTTTCTTATCGGGATATGGAAATAACAGCAAGTCTGAACAACATAGAGAAGATAGTCAGAAAAGATAGATTATTAATAAGTAGTTACGTACTGATGAAAAATACGTGAATAATTCTTGTTGATATGAAAGTCTGGGTCTGCCTGCATCCCTCGAATCAAAAATCTTTACAGATGTTTCTACCATTAAAATAATAGTACTAACAATCTTCCTGGCAGGTCTCTATTAATTAGTCTCATGTTCCTTCTCGCCACTCCTGGATGGTATCCTGGTCAGTTATTACGCAGTTCAATTAGCGAAAACTGATGTAGTTTCTCTTTGTCCATTTAATACATAGTACCCTACACTCAGTAGTCTGTCATTACTTATGTATCAAGTATCTAACGGCATAATATTTCATATGGTTTAGTAACTATAAGTTTATCATAATAATGATTCACATTAATTAGAGACTGACATCCATCTCTATTTACCAGGTTCGCAGAAAAATATTCATAGAGGTCGTTAGTTAGTAGGTATACCGGCAATATTGAGAGGCGAACAATAAGAGTTTACCTAGAAAAAAACTACAACAACTTAGCGTCCATGTAATAGTTACCGTGCTCTATCAACAGTGTATTATATTAATGTGGAATTCTTGATTTATCTAAACAGATTATCAAATTCTGACACATAGTTGTCTCAAATGAAATGACATAATTTTGAAGCTATATATATCAATGTATTTAATAAGAGTGAAATATGTCGCCGTCACCTAATTCAGACGATACTGAATCCCTGTTATTTCAATTAGGAACAAGAATAGATTCCCTTGAAAAAATACCTATGAGTGCCGGCGTTCTATTGGCGATAAGTTTGGCAAGCTTTTTTACCTATTATGATTTTTCAAATTATGCATACATTTCC
>JBOGPP010000097.1:0-29591 GCA_050748485.1 Nitrososphaeraceae archaeon
CGGGTCGAATGAGACTTGCCGCGAGTATGTGCATGCATTCGTGCCATTGATAGACAACGTTCTGAGGGTCGACATCTAAATGTTACGGACATTATTGAAGAAACAGGTTTTACAAAAAAGTTAAATAATCGAGATTCGAAAAATGAACATATGAATAAAGCCTATCTACTGGCTCCATCCACTATGGCATTACTCATGGCAACTGCATTCATTTTGCACGGTATTCAGGCAGCTAATGCTCAGTACACCGGGGGATCGGAAGCGGGAACTATTGAGGAACAGCTGCAACTTGCTAGGGAGAGAACAGCACTTGCTGAGCAACAAGGTGCATACGGCTCCGGAACTTCTATGATTAGCGGTACACTTGACAACACTGTACTATTTATCATAATACTCGTAGTAATATTCGGAGGGGTGGCAGCTGCATTCTTCGCAAAGTCTAGAGGGGCGAGAAAGGCGGTTACATCGCAATCTTCACGGCAGAGTGAACCGGATTGGAAGTTAGAAGCTCAAAGATACAAAGACGAACTTGAAGCTATGAAAAGAAATCAGAATAGATAAGGATACTGAACAACACCTTTCCTTCTTTTTGGATATTTTTACCGTCGAGTACTTTTAGTAAGATTATTTTTTGCTAAAAATGTATAGTTACCGCTACTGGAAAAGATGAGCAAGTTCGACATATGGGGCACACATCTACACGTGCGAACCAAAATGTATATATCATAGATTTTATTTGGATTATATCGTAATATGAGCGCCATTCTAAGCCTTGTGGGAATGTTCAGCACCGGATTGGAGAGTCTTCTGAAGCAGGTAGGACCAGCGTATGACCCATTGTTCTTCGATGTAATGGTATACATATTTGGGACAATGCTTTTCGCAATATTCCTCCTGAGCGTAATTGCATTTTGGCTCAGACGAAAAGGACTTGGGGGAGGTTCAGCTAAAGAAAAATGGACTCAAGAATTAGAGACTTACTTCGAACGTGAGCAGATAGGTCTTATTCCGGACGAAAAACACCACTGGTAATATGATCACTCACTCAAAAATTTCTTTTATTTGTTTTTCTTAAATTCTGGTAAGATAAACCCTGGCGTTATGATGTAAATATTAGTCTTAATGTCATAGAGGGTCTTATAGCTTGGGTTAACAGGAAAGATTGTTGAAAGCCTATCCAGGATCAGAATCTTCGAACGATTTTTGGTCGTAACATCTCAGGGTGACTCTTCAATTCATGAATCAGTCTTTGAATCTTTGGTTTTTCAGTTGGTAGTGTCCCGCCAATGCTGTAAACGTTTGAAGCGTGATTTGCCCTAAAGATTACTTCTCTGGTTGGATCAAATAGTGTGACTAGCCTTTCCAGTTCGTCCAAGATGTCCAAATCAGTTAACCAGGAAAATGGCTCCTTAAACTTGGATATGAACTCACCATAAACATTTTCGTCAAGATGGAGATTGAGAGCCGCAAGAAAGTGAGGGCTAATTTGACTCACAACTCTGGCGGTATCTAAAATGTGCGCATCGGTATAGGTTTTGCCACCCAAGCCGAGGATAACCATGCAAGAGAGTGTGAATTCGTGATCTATTGCCTTCCTGCAACTTTCGATAATCATCGATGAAGATGCGCCCTTTGTAACCCTTTGCAGTACGACGTCATTTCCACTCTCTATCCCGACATATAACATGCTTAGACCTCGATTTCGTAATACTTCGAGTTCTGAGTCCTTTTTCTGTAGCAAATTCCGTGGCATCGCATAGCATGAAATTCGTTTAAGACTCTTGAATTTGAGAGTCAGATAGTCTAATATTTCTACTAGCCTTTCAGTCTTAACATTCAACGCATCCCCATCGGCAAGAAAGACTTTTTCTGTAAGGGGCTGGCATTTAGAAATTAAATCTATTTCATATTTGATCTCCTCCAATGATCTCTCTTGATATGTTTTTGTTCGGTACATGTTACAGAATGAGCAATGATTAAATGAACATCCCAACGTAATCTGTACAATAGTGGAGTTTGCCTCTGAAGGAGGTCTGTAAAGGGGATAATCATATATTATTTCATCCAAAGACATTGAATGAATAGTATCGCATGATTAATGTATATGTTGTGGATTGATAGTCATTATTTTTTTATGAACAGTTTGGCTTTTGAGAAAAATTTCAAACGACTGTTCACGCTCCCTACCACCGCAGCAAAATAACACCTTGCTCAAGTCTCACTTGAAATGGTCGGTCTAGACCAAAATGTTTGGGGTCTGTTCGTCGCGAGGTCATCATAGCTTCTGGCTCTGCCTGGAGCAGCGATTATTCACTTCATCCCCTGCAAATATTAGTAAACTCCAGTTATAAATCTGTAAAAGAATAATTCAGCACTGAGTCAATGCCAGGTTGTTCAACAAGGTCTTTATTGGCGGTAGGGGAGGTCGATTATCTTCAGATCGATTGCATCTTCTACATTTTCATGAATGAGACACGCTTCAGCAAGTAGCTGATTGCTATTCCGGTATCTCGTGCTAAAATGGGTTAATACAAGCTTCCTGACACCAGACTGCCTTGCAAGCGTAGCTGCCTCAGTTGCAGTAGCATGAAAGTTTTCGATCGCCTTATGCCGAAGCTCGTTACCATAAGTTGATTCAAAGACGAGCAGATCGCAATTCTTGAAAAACTTACAAAGCTTTTCCGTAGGCCTTGTATCCCCTGAGATTCCTATCTTCCTTCCAGGTCGCCTTGGACCTACCACGTCCATTGATTTTACTATGTCTCCATTGATCACGATATCCTTTCCTGATTGAAGCTGTTTGTATAATTTCCCTTTGGGTATTCCTAATTGTACTGCTCTATTGATATTGAAAATCCCAGGTCTCTCCAATTCCGTCAGACAGAATGAGTACGCAGTTACGTTATGGTCTGCCTCACAACAGGTCACTTCATAATCTGCCTCACGCACCAACAATCCCTCAGCCTCAATATTGTGAAGATTTACTTCAAAAGAAAGTCCGAAACCTATCAGTTTTGTACTAAACTTTATGAATTCCACAAGTCTTGGTTCTCCATAGATATCAATAGGCAAGGTTCTGCCATTAAGAGATAGAGTTTGAAGTAACCCCAATATCCCAAGTGAGTGGTCAGCGTGCATGTGCGTGATAAAGACTTTCATTTTGCTATTCATTCGGAGGTTCGATCTTACAAAGTTCCTTTGCATACCCTCGCCAGCATCGAAGAGAAGTATCTCATTTCCTCGAGCAATTGCGATAGAGGATAGTCCTCGTTCATCAGTGGGAGTAGCAGCTGATGTGCCCAAGAAAACGATTCTCAGATCCATAGGAAACTAATGGGTTCCAGCCCAAGGTAAATCTACCGAATAAGAAGAGAGTATTCCAAGCATTCAGTCCCAAACAAATGACGTTTATCATAGGGTTTAGAGTTATCTAATACACTATCTTCAAAGGGCAAGAAAGATCTCCTTCACTGGTTCTCGAATACCTAATTCCCTAATTATCCCTTCAAATCTAGATTTGTTTGATGTAATTAGAATTTCTGTCCGACCTACCCCTTTCTTTTTAGCCATACGATTTGTAGATAGGTATCTCTTCACATCGTGCGTGAGAAGTCTTACAGGGTCAATAAACCTGACCGTAGGCAATAAGGATGCAAGATAATTTGAGACGAAGGGTAAGTGGGTGCTTGCCAAAACCATTACATCTATGTGTGATTCAAGATCTTCGCGATATTGTATTGCCTTAGAGATTGCATCAAAAGTCTTTCGTCCCTTAGTGATATACTCACCGGTCTCGACCAATCTTATAATCTCCGATGCATCAAATCTGGTTACGAGTATGTTTTGGGGAACTTGAGACTTTATCAAATCGCCCAATTCTTTGCTCTTGATCGTACTTGCGGTCGCCAAAATTCCGATATGCTTCTTCTTTGTCAGCTTACACGCGGTCTTGAGTGGTGGGATGATTCCCACAACACCCATCTTAGATGAGCGTTTGACTTCATCAAGAATCTGAACAGAAGGGGTAATTGAAGCAATAACTACCAGTTTTGGTCTGTACCGTTCGAGATATCGCAGGATATCAAGGATTATTGTTAGAAGTTCCTGCTTTGTCTTATTTCCATATGGAAAGTGTTGTTCATCTGCAAGATACAAGAGATTCTCAGTAGGTAAGTCCTTGCGCAATTGTTTTATCACTGAAAGAGAACCTAGGCCAGAGTCAAATATGGCAATCGGGTTATCTAACAACTACAAAAAACACCATCAAATATATGCAATCAGGTCACGATCTCTAATAAGATTCATTATTATATACTTATCAACAGGATTGAGAAACATACCGACCTGACAAAACAAGGTTCAGTCCGACACCACCACCTTCTGCCGATTGTTGAGAACAAAATAGAGTTGATGATTATTCTGAGAAATCTCCATCCTTCCTCACAGTTGGTAGCCGGGTCGACGACCTAGATAAATTAGGTTTCTGCTATGACTTCCCAAGTATTGGTTCACTAGTGCCTCTCCTGGCTTCGACCCGATTGTTGTCCAGGCTATGATCAATTGCTCTGGTCCGCCACACAAATTTGGAATATAGCATTTTAGGGACTAGGCGTCTAAAGTCAACTCCTTCTCCGATATACCATTTAGGAAACCATTCGTAAAGATGTAACCTAATTGTTTGAATGTATACTATCAGTCCTTCAATCATCATTATTCCGATATTACCACCGACGAGCACCGCATATCCTCCACCAGTACCTCCTAACGATTCGAATGAATCGATAACCGTCACAAGGAGTGCGGCGTGAACTAATAGCATTATTCCGAGTCTAGAGTAGCTTATTGTGTTTGAAAGCATTTCGATAATTCTTACCATTATTGTTTCCACCACTATACCTACCAATCCGCCACCTTCGTCCTTCCCAAGCTTCTTGAGGTGCTTTTCTTCCTTCATGCCTCCGATAATCATGGTTATCACAGTGCCAATGATTACAAGAGGTGCTGCTTTTGCAACCAGATCTACAGTAACCCAGTCTCCGAAAACGACCGTCAACCAAGGGACCGGCTCATTGTGGGTGACCCCTGTAATACCAAACATGCCGATGATATCGTATCCAGACCCTATGGCGGCCAGAATAAGGCTTACCACCGCAAAGTATTGTACTATGGTTGGGATATCATGGTAAAGGACCATCATCTTATCATGTTTCTTGATATTTGCCCACAGTCTTAAGAAGAAGGCCAGCAAGATATGCACTACTCCTATAGCAATTGATATCTCCAATATCTTAACTACCTCCTCAAAGGTTAGCTCTGATACACTTAACATTCCCACAAATCCTAATTGTTCAACAATAGGTGCCAGAATCGGTAGCTCTATAGCGTAGTAGTGATAACCAAATATCTCTCCCGTTCCCAGTCCGCCAATAGCTGCCGCTAAACCACTAGCTGCTATCAGAGTTCCCCATGTGGTTAGAGATCCGTTTCCACGGTATCTGAAAAGCATCCCAAGACCAAAAAGCAATATGCCGTGCCCTAGGTCTGCAAACATCAATCCATAAAATAGAGGCCATACAAAGGCAATAATAGGCGTAGGATCCCTTTCGTCATAGTTGGGTAATCCCTGTGTCTCAGTAATGATTTCAAAGGTACGAATATACTTCTTATTTCTTAGGAGCGTAGGAAGTTTCTCGATGTGATCTTCTGCATGACTTTCATGGGGAGTCGAGTGTTGAGGATCATCCATCACCGAGACGTAATCGCTTGTCAAACTCTTGAATTTATTTTCCATTTGCTCAGGAATAAAACCCTGAATCAGGGCGAAATTCTTGGTACCTCCCGGTTTCCTAGTTGCTTCTAAAACATCTTTTGCCACCTGAGAAGCTTCGTGTAATGATAGTAGTTCTGTAGTAAGCGATGATTTCAATTTCTCAACCTTCTTACCTAACTCTGTACTTTGCTTCCCTAGTTCCTTTATTTTGGCTTTAGACTCAGCATATGCCAAATGAGGATTCTGAGGCATGTTAGAAGGTACTTGTAAAGGATGTACTCCAAAGCTTCTTAGAACCTTGATTATTCTATCAGCATCGTTGTCAGCTGAACCTAAAATGATCAACGCGGATTTATGTTCATTTAACTTGACAATCTGAATCGGCAGATCTCCGAGGCTTTTCTTGATCTCATCTTGGTCATTATTCTCAATTATGAAGGTTGCAGCATAGAATATTTTCAATTTAGAGAAAATTCTAAGATCTAGATTCAATTCGGCAGCCATTTCCAAGGTCAAAGCTATCGTGCGGTATTCTTCCAATTGTTTGGAAACCTGACTCTGCTCTAAAAGGATTTTTTTAGGCTCATTCAAGAGGGCCGCACTTCTTCCCTCCAAGTCAACAATGAAACCTTGAACATCTTCAATCTCATAGGATGTTTGCGCCTTTGGAGCACCCTTAAACATGGTATCCATAACGCCCGTTTCGAGAGGAACTCCCAAGGCCTTAACTACGTCATCAATTTCTTGGAAAAGCCTCTGAGCCTTCAAAAGTAGGTCGTCGTAATAGGGATTAACATATTCAGATGCATGTTGTAACGGATGAAACCATTCAAGTTGAGCAAGTCTACTTACAACCTGCTGCGTTTCAGTCCTCGGCAAGACGAGTGTTGTTTTCAGTAGTTTAGCTGTTCCCATTTAGTCCCAGTCCATCCGTTATCCTCTCAGTTTGAGGTGTCTCATCAGGAATCTCCTGAATTAGGTCACGCTTGACCGAGTATGATGAACATCATGACGATACCATAAATTGCGATTGATTCCACCATGCCTACAATGATGAAAACTCTTGATTGCATTTTTGGATTATCGCTAATTGCTGCTAGGCCGGCAGCCCCTACGTAACCAAGTCCAATACCCGCGCCAAGAGCAGCCAAACCGAACGCCATTCCCGCACCAATCAATTTGAATGAGCTTGAATCGCCCGCAGGTGCCTCTTCCTGAGCAAATGCAGTAGACCCAGTAGAACTTACAGTTATGAAAGTTATTGTAGTCAAAGCCACAATAACCGGGATACAAATATGTCCTCCCTTTCCTTTCTTCATAGGGGTTCGAGATGGGACGCCCTATTTAATGATATCTCGGCAAACGGACAATCCCATATATCAAGAAGAATTACAATGGATTGTTACTAAGCAAGAAATATCAAGAAGAATTACAATGGATTGTTACTAAGCAAGAAATCAGGATAGATGAACTAGAGCTTGGAAAGTGCTCTGCGTTTACATTCGCCAAGCATCTCCTTCGTCTGCTGTACCATGGTTTCATATTCTTTCTTGAGGACATCTCTAGATTCCTCATAAAAGCTTGTTATAATATTCTCGCTCATACCTCAGTCAGTTCCCAGAATAATTCCGACGGTATTAAAGCTTTTTCCTCTCCATGACTGCCTTAACCTTTTTGAGTCTAACGAAATCTTCTCTTTCCCGTTCCTCGAGAGTAGCCCGAATAAATGATATCGCATTCTCATACTGTGGGATGATGACATACTCCAAGGCGTTAATCAACTTCTGAGTTCTCTCGAGTTCCTTTGCCAAACTAAATATTGCATTCTCGTATTCGGCTGCCTTGCAAATTTGTGGGAGTATATTCTTGATTAATTTCGCGCCCTTATCTACCGAAGCGTTGGTTTCCACGAAGCCGTATGATAATTCTTGTCCGCCCTGTTTGCTGCTAACGTGGAGAGTTGGGATTCTTACGTCCACAACTCTACGTACGTTTACATCCACTTCCATGATACTTGGAGTAGAATCAGATATCGACTCCAGTGTTGTTGTTCCAAGCGACATGTATGAATCATAGACGGCAGAATAGATCTCTGCTAATGGTGACCAGATATCACCTCTAGCCTTATTAGCCTCCTCGATCATTTCGTCTATCTTCTTCAAGAGAACCTCCCGTTTATCATCTAGGATCTTGTGAACCATCTTTCCTACTTGCATCGAACGACGGATCTTGATTAGTTCAATCTTTGTAGCTGTAACTCTTCCCCCAAACGACATGACTAGAAGATCATTTCGTCTCCTTGTAGTATTGTCTTACATGTTTTTCTTTTATCTTCGTTAGCTCTCCCTCAGGTAGAGTCGAGAGCACCTCCCAAGTTCTTGAAAGTGTCTCTTCTAGTCCTCTGTTCTCATCCTTTCCTTGCTTCAGAAAATGGCTTTCGAACATATCGCCTGCATCCAAATACTTGAGATCGACTCCAGTCAGTCCTGACCTTCCTACGATTTCAGCAAGAGCTCTGACTTCCTGTGCTCGAGAGTAAGCATCGTAAAGCTGATTACCTACTTCCATATGATCTGATCTCGTTTTACCCTCCCCAACACCATCTTTCATGAGTCTCGAAAGAGACATGAGGACGTTCACAGGAGGATAAACCCCCTTTCGGAAAAGATCTCTTCCTAACACTATCTGACCCTCAGTAATGTACCCTGTGAGGTCAGGAATAGGATGAGTTATATCGTCAGCAGGCATAGATAGGATAGGCACCTGAGTTACACTCCCATTTTTGCCCCTAATACGTCCAGCACGCTCATAGTTGTTTGCTAGATCAGTATACAAATAACCTGGATAGCCTTTCCTGCCAGGGACTTCCTCTCTTGCTGCGCTAATCTCACGCAATGCCTCAGCGTAATTTGTCATATCTGTCAATATCGCTAGAACATGCATCCCCAGATCGAAGGCCAAGTATTCGGCTACGGTCAGTGCTACTCTAGGAGTTATAATTCGCTCGATAGCAGGATCATCTGCTAGATTAAGGAATAATATGCTTCGTCTCAGGGCGCCGGACTCTTCAAGGCTTCTTTTAAAATATTGAGCCTCAGAATATTGAACTCCAATGGCTGCGAAGACTACTGCAAAATCTTCTTTTGTTCCTACAACTGTTGCCTGCCTGGCTATTTGGGCTGCTAGAACGTTATGGGGCATTCCGGAACCAGAAAATATTGGGAGTTTCTGTCCACGGACGAGCGTGAGCATACCGTCAATCACAGAGACCCCCGTTTGTATGAATGAAGTAGGATATTCTCTTCGCTCAGGGTTCATTGGTTCCCCGTTTACATCTGGAAATTTCTCCGCAATAGGATCGGGGAGACCATCGTTCGGTCTACCTAGTCCATCGAATACTCTCCCAAGTAGTTCAGGAGAAACTGGCATAGCCATAGTTTTACCCAAGAATTTGGCTTTCGTTCCACTGATCGCCAGCCCCGTAGTGCCTTCGAATACTTGTACTACCGCCTTACCATGGCCGACTTCTAGTACTCTTCCTAGTCTTCTGTCTGAATCTGAAGTCTCAATTTCAACAAGCTCGTCGAAAGAGGCTTTTGTGATGCCATCAATGATCATAAGCGGACCTTTAATTTCGGCTACTTTTGTATATTCAATGGCAGCTGATTCAGACAACCACTTTCACCTCTTCTTTATTTTGTAGTTTCTTGAACTGTTCAATCATTCCGTTTTCAAGACCATCCAATCGTTGCACCTCTTCGTCAGGAATCTCAAACTTTGCTTTAAGTAGAGAGCTTATAACTGGCATTGCCCTTATATCAGCTAAGGGCGTTCCCTCTCTTAAGGCCTTAAGCGCCTCCTTGTAGAATCTTACCATCAGTTTGACTAATTTCACCTGCTTTTGTGGGCTGCAATAGGTATCAACCTTATCAAAGGAATTTTGCTGGAGTATTCCAATTTTTATCATACGTGCAACTTCTAAGATAAGCTTTTCTTCATCCGGAAGGGCTTCAGGTCCAAGAAGTCTTACAATTTCTTTCAATGTATCTTCTCTCTGCAAAATTTGATAAGATTCTGCTCTCAACTCGAACCATTCACTGGTCACATTTTCCTTCCACCATTTGGCAACATCCTCCAAGTATCCCGAATAGGACTGCATCCAGTTAATCGAAGGATAGTGCCTCGAGTATGCAAGTCTGGTATCTAGAGCCCAAAATGTTTTGATAAAGCGGATAGTATGCGTCGTCACGGGCTCAGTGAAATCGGCGCCTGAAGGGGAGACAGCCCCTATCAGAGTCACAGAGCCGCTTCTTTCGGGCAGACCTAAAGACCTGACTCGGCCAGCGCGTTCATAAAATTCTGCCAATCTGGATGCAAGGTACGATGGATAACCTTCTTCAGCCGGCATCTCTTCAAGCCTCCCTGACATTTCTCTCAATGCCTCAGCCCACCTACTTGTGGAATCGGCAACCAATACAGTATCCAGACCCATGTCTCTGTAATACTCGGCAATTGTCACACCTGTGTAAATAGAAGCTTCGCGGGCGGCTACCGGCATGTTACTAGTGTTTGCAACAAGCACTGTTCTTTCCATTAAGGGCCTACCGGAATGTGGGTCAAGTAGATGTGGGAATTCCACCAATACCTCGGTCATTTCATTTCCGCGCTCGCCACATCCTATGTAGACGACAACTTTAGAATCAGCCCACTTCGCTATCTGGTGTAGTGTTACAGTCTTGCCTGTTCCGAATCCGCCAGGAATGGCTCCCGTGCCTCCCTTTGCGATGGGGAAATACGTGTCAATAATACGCTGGCCTGTGACAAGCGGCACTGTAGGATCATATCTCTCGGTGTATGGTCTAGCATGTCGAACTGGCCATTTGTGATACATCTTGAGCTCTGTATGATAGCCACCATCCTTTTGAGTTTCGGCCAAAACTTGTTCCAAATCATATTCCCCTTCACCAACCATGTTACTTATCACACCTCCACGATGATTAGGAGGCACAAGAATGCTATGAGTAAGCAATGGAGTTTCATCTACCGTGCCTAGAATTGAACCGCCAGTAATATTGTCTCCTTTCTTTACAGTTGGAACAAATTTGTACTTCTTCTTTAGATCAATTGGTGTGGTTTCGATCCCCCTTCCAATAAAATCACCTGATTTCTTGGCCATCTCACTCAATGGCCTCTGTATGCCATCATAAATCTGGCCAATGATCCCAGGACCGAGAGTGACAGATAGCGGCTGACCAGTTCCAACCACAGGTTCACCAGGTTTCAAACCCGACGTCGTCTCATAAACTTGAATAAATGCTACGTCTCCGGTAAGCCTAATGACTTCGCCAATTAGTTTAGATTCACCTACCTCAACTGTTTCATACATCTTTGCAGAAGACATTCCATCGGCCCTTACAGCTGGACCGCTAACCCAGACTATTCTACCTTTTGCGACCAACTTTCTCTTCCTCTCTCTCCTCTCAAGACTTGGACAATGTTTTTCCTTATTAAAGGTTTGAGCCGTTCAATTCTAGAGTCTATGGAATCATCATAACTCAATGTTCCATCTGAGGAAGTAGCACGCATTCCACCTAGGATGTCAATACTCTTATTAGCTACAACCATCTTTGTTCCCTTCTCTTTGTTAATACTATCCACAACCTTGCGTACTAGACTATGGTCAGTCTTATTACATTCGATGGAAAGGTCATTCTTTCCTATTTCCTTGAGGCCATTCAACAAGGCATGTTTCATCAACTTTTCATAATCCGGTTCCTTATGTAGTAATGACAATCTCTTCCTTACCATCTCGAAGACGGTTCTAACTGAATCTTCAATTAGAATAAGCTGATTATTCCTCGCAGAAAGTCTACTTGAACCAACGATTTGCCGCTTGAGATTTTCAGCCTGCTTCCTTGCATTTTCAATTATCGCCAAGTATTCAGAATTGAGTTTACTCTTAGAAGAATCCAGATTTCTTAGTGATCCCTGGTAGGCAGAGTCTATTTTTGAAATTAATTCACTCTCCTTTTGTGATAAAACCTTGTCAATGGTCCTCTCTAGCGGCGAGGATGAACTCATTATGGTCTGAAGTTCTTTGACATACGTGATTTTAACCTTTTGCTATTTTTCATCGTCATGCCCATTATTTGACAGAGAATGGGCGCCTCTAGTAAACTAATGTATAATCAATTAGGGATGCAAGAAATCGTGTACAACTCTTGGTTAATTGATTCGGCTAGAGAGTCTAGTGCAGCTTTATGGCTCCCTTCCCAGTAGACTTTCTTACACCCCTTACATTGATAAAAATGAGAATTTAAAAGATACGATTTTGGGGGGATTCTGTTATAGAGAGCTCCTAACTCTTTTTTCTCTTTCTTTTCGAGTTCTAGATTGCATATGGGACATCTTGCAGATGCCGGATCATACAATATATTCTCGATATTGCATTCAGCAAAGATTTTTACCATATTTGCCTTATCTGTAAGACCTTGCAAATGTACGCTTCCAATTCTTTTTTTCAAAGATCTCCTGAACAATTCCTTATCTGATGTTAAAAGGATTCGTCGCTGAGTACTACAATAGTTAAGTATATGTTCATCGGTAATTGAAGTGCTATAAGCTGTATCCATTCCGAATATCCTAAGCTTCCGAGCCAAACTTCCGTGCATCGAATCCGCAAAAAAGGCTAGACCTCTAAACGGATGCTGCTTCGCCTCTACACTCTTCACATGTGAATGTTCCTTGAACGTACTGCAACAAATCAGACCACTCGCCACATTCATCGCAATATCCTGATACATTGCCTATGGGCCGACCAATTTCCCCTCTGATCAGCGACGCCTTCTCGGACACAACGTCCACCAATTCGGGAGTGACGGCGATAACGTCTGATGCAGATATTATGCCTACCAGCCTTCCCTTGTAGACCACACCCAACCTCTTGATGTTTTTTTGCCTTAGCTGTCTAGCTGCTTCGGTAACACTGTCTTCTCCTTCAATAGTATAAAGCTGCTTCATAATGTCAGATCCTTTCATCATGCTAGGTTTGACATCCTGAACAACCGTATTGGTTACTATGTCCCAATCTGTAACAATTCCTACCGGATTTTCATTCCTCATGATGACGATGCTGCCTATTTTCTCGTCGTTCATTCTCTTCGCGATTTCATTCACGGAGTCGTCTGGATGACAAGACACAACTGTGCTATTCATGATATCCCTCACAAGAACCCTAGTAGTCATATTTGCATCCCGGTGCTTGCTTATGGAATCCCTTTCGGCCACAATAGATGAAGACTATGATTTACTTAATTACTTTGCTGGGACTCAGAACTGTCCTCACATTTTTTGCAGATTTAATATCGTTACGACATGTTTAACTTTATTAATTAGGAACGCACTTCTCCCACCGCTCGGGCTAGCAGATCGCCTTTTTTTGTAATTAGTATCTTTGATTGGCCGTGAGGAATGGACTTTATAATCTCGTCTATCGAAAGCGACTTGAGGTACTCTAAGAGGTCCTTGAAGTCTTCAGAAATGTTAGAGCATGTGCCTACCATCTCCTGTTTAAACTTTTTAGCCATACTTGTTGGATCATTTCCACCCGGCAACAACACGCAATATGCAATAGATTTCTTTTTTACCGCTTCCTGAGGACCACACATTAAGGCATATTTTTTTTCCAAGACGATAACACCCAAAGCCAGCCTAATCTCAACCCCCTTGACAAAGTTCCTCTTTCCTTGTATTACAAATGAACCTTTAGGAAGAAATTGTCCGGTGGGAGCGCCTTTCTTCACCTGTTCTGGAAAGACCCAATAAGCGTCAGCAACTGACAATCCGTCCTTCCAGGCCCTACTAAACGATACCGTTGCCTGAGCTGCTTCCAAAAGACTTATTTTGAGTTGTTCGGCGCCATTGCTTGGTACATTCTTGACGACAAAGAATGGCGATCCATGGACTTCCGCATGAAATACCAAATCCTGATCCGTTAAATGTTTCCGTATAATTGCGGAATTTGATGAGGCATCTCTTCCTCCGATGCACAAAAGCCCCTCACTACCTATAAACCACCTATATCTTTCAAACCATTCTTTTTCAACTTGAAGTTTTACTGCTGCTTTCTTTTGTAGTAGGTCAGCTTTTTTTCTTAATTCTTGTATTTGTTCAATGAGTTTAGATTTTGCATTTCTAATAGATTGACAACCCCTTTCCAATTCCTTTGCTCTATCAAACAACAACGAGGAAGTTCTTGGCAAGCGAGGATCAAAGGGTATAGATTCATCGAACACTTCAAGAAATTTTCTGCCTGCAATGGTATCGACCTTCGAGGAGTTGTTTTCTAGAACTGAAGATAAGGATTTGTCTTGGACATCAGTCACAACATTAGAAAGCGTCATGAGTTCCTGTGCTAGCTTCCTGATTGCATTAGACTTCTCAATTACTTCCGTCTCGGCATGATTCTGTTGCTCGTAATCATGTTCTAGAACAGCAATTTTGTTATCTAATTCAACTGTACGGGAGCTTGAACCCTCTTCCTTTAATAGTTCACTAAAAACAGCGTCCACAGCTTCCATAAGAGTCTCATAAGGAACATATGCTGCTTCCTCTGAGATTGATTCCAATCGAAATGGGATTACATTTGCCGGACGACCACTATTGTCTAAAACCACTAATGGCGTATGCGTTGATGGTGCACATACGTCAAATACAAGCTTTCTGGTCAATTCAAAGAGTATTTCTATGTCTTCATTGGTTGTATCGCTTAGTTTCCTGTGCTTCATTTTGGCCCTGGTAACTATTTCTTCGATGTATTTTTTAGATAGCGAGACATTTCTGCCAAGCCACTTCTCAACCTCCATGCTCTGGTCCAGCTCCTTGTCATGCAAATCCAATAAATCACCGATTGAGAGATCAAATATGTTAATGCCGCGGGGTGGAGGTGACTGGTAAGTCATACCTGTTCTAAGTATTCTATGTCTAACCTCAACAGGATTTAGAATTGTAATTATTATATTATTTTCGTCGCATACTATTACGTTTCCCTTACGAAAGAATTCTGCAACTAGGACTCTCAAACGGCCATCAAGGTGTCTAAACTTAAGGTAGGCTACACGCTCATCTCCTACCTGCTCTATGCTCTCTAACTTTGCTCTCTCTATCTCTGATTTCATACCACTAATTATGGGACTGTCTTCGAAAGTATGGAAGTTCATCTTTGTGATCCATATTCCAGTCGTAGAAAGAAGCAAAATAACATCAGGGAGACTAGGATGGCGCATTTTCAGGGAAAATGAATTTCTTGAAATACTGGATATACTGCCTACATAATATCCTTGATTTAGTTTATGATTGATATCTTCAATTAGGCAGTGCAACTCAAGACCCGATAGTTCCATGCTCTTCATCGTGACTCTATCAACAACCAATTATAACACTTTTCCATGCTAACCGTAAGGAATTAAACCAGGGTGCTTCAAGACTGTAATAATCGTATTGTACCTCGTCGATAGATTGGACATGTTCGATAGAATTTATTATTTGCGTGCAGTTCTTGGTATCATTGGGGGAGTCATGGCAGGCCTAATCATAACACCAGGTACCGATCAAGGGACGACAATAGGCATTGTCATACTTATCAGCTTGTTCTTTTATTTGCTATCATACGGTTTATCTAGAAAGATTGGTCGGACAGTCCAAAAAACACAAAGGAAGAAGCTTGCTACTAACGGCATTTTCCCCTTTATTTTCCTCCTTTTGATGTTTATGATCTTTGTTTATACAGGATTACATCAAGGTCTCGCAGGTTAAAATAAGGGAAGTTGCCAAAATTTTGGCAAATTGCATTGGAAATTTGATACCCCAGGGATCCCCGATGAGCTGTTCGAAAGATCTGAGCAGGTTCCTATAACAAAGGAAGAAGTTAGAGCACTAACAATTTGCAAGTTGAGGCTAAAGAAAGGCTTTTCCGCCATTGATGTTGGCTGTGGTAGCGGTAGCCTGACCGTTGAAATCTGCAATCAGATCAGAGGTGGGGTCGTCTATGCGATTGATTTCGATGAAAAGGCGGTAGAATTAACGACGTTGAACTTGCGTCGATTCAGCCTTAATGCCGAGGTCATACTCTCTGATGCGCAAGATGCACTTCCAAGACTTCCGCAGGTAAATTCCATAGTTGTTGGCGGAACGTGGAGCAACACAAGAAAGATTATCGAAATGGGAATAGCAAAATTGCAAGAGAATGGTCGGTTGGTTATTAATACCATCTTGATAGAATCAGCATATGAGGCATTGTCTACAATTTATAGTGCTAATCTTGAAGAGGTAGATGTCACACAGGTCATAATTTCAAAATCAAGAAAGGTAACGACTGGAACCATGATGTTGGCGAGAAACCCAGTTCTAATAATCTCGGCAACCAAACCATCGGCCTAGTTTTATACTATCCAGCATAAATGTCCATTAAAATAAGAAATTCGTATTTTTATATCTAATGCTCCTGTCGTTATTGTATTCGACTAAAACACGAAATAATTGCAACGTGTTTGAGTTTTCGATTGATATCGCATCGATCCAGAGCGTAACTTAAATTACTGCTGGGCCCATTTTTGAAAAATGAGGCTTTCTTGTATTGGGTGTGGGCCGGGAGATCCAGAGCTACTCACAATTAAAGCGTTAGATAGGTTGAGAGCGGCAGACATTATATTCGGTCCAACCTCAAGGGAAGGAAAACCGAGCATAGCTATTGGGGTAGTTGATAGATATATCAACAGACAAGACCAAAGTGTTAGAACGTTGATTTTTCCGATGAAAAAAGATAAAGAATCATTGGTAAGTCATTGGAAGAAAAACGCCTCTGAGATCGCCGAATCGGTCTATTCAGGAAAGAAGGTGGTTTATCTAACCGTGGGGGATCCATCTCTGTATAGCACATGGGCTTATGTCTTTAGAGAATTTAAGGAAAGTTTCCGGGATATAGAGATCGAGATCATTCCCGGCATAACTTCTATATTCTCTTTTGCTGCCGAGGCAAAATTAAGTCTAGCTGAAGGAGAGCAGACAGTGGGTATAATTCCAGCATGCTATGACATGGAAAGAGTAAGAAATACGGCGAGCACGTGTGACACTGTAATTTTTCTAAAAGATGGAAGATATTTCGGTAAGGTAATACGTGTTTTGCCGCAAGCTGGATTTGGTAACGATTCTACGGTAACCATAGCTCAGGACGTCTCAATCGATGAACAATCAATTAAGACTTCTCAACTACGAGAATTGCAAGATGTTACCGAGACAGGAGAAAAGTATTTTTCCATTATGGTTGTGAAAAAGAAATGATCCAGAAGAGAGCACGTCAACCTGTCGTATTTTTCGCCGGCTCAGGCCCTGGAGATCCTGAACTTATTACGGTGAAGGCAAAAAACCTACTGTCTAAGGCGGATACAATAGTCTATTCAGGCTCCTTATTAAATCCAAAATTACTTCAGTGTGCGAAAAAGAATGCAAGTTTGTACGACGCCTCTTTGATAGATAGAGAAAAAATTTATGAAATATTAAGAGATGCTTCTTGGGCTGGTCAGCTTGTTATGAGGTTGCATGATGGGGATCCGAACATTTATGGTGCTACTAAAGAACAAGTCGACAAGTTGCAGGCAGATGGGATAACTTGTAAAATGATCCCTGGAGTTACTTCTCTTTTAGGAGCTGCTGCATCTTTGAATATGGAATTAACGCTACCTGGAAATACTCAGACCATAATTATTACAAGAGCAGAGCTCAGGACTCCTGTTCCTGAAAGAGAAAAGATCTCCAAACTTGCATCACATGGTTCAACTATGGCCTTTTATCTGAGTGTTCACTTGATCAAGGAAATAGTTCGACAGTTGTTGGAAGGGGGAGTATATACTTTTGATACGCCGGCTGCGGTTGTTTACAGAGCTACTTGGGAGGATGAAGTCATTGTTACAGGGAATCTAGCAGACATTGCAATCAAAACTCAAAACGCACGTATAACCAAGACCGCGCTGTTTATTGTTGGTAATGTAGTCAAACCTACAGGTTACCAATTTTCGAAGGTATATGACCCAGACTTTAGCCACGGCTACAGAAAAGCATCAATTGAACCCAAAGTTGACAGTTGATTGATTCAAGGGAGAGCTCGCTGAGACTGTTTCAATCTCAACTCATATCTATTCTAGAGATCTCTTTCTGTCCTACTGTTGACCAGGCACCCATCGCCATTGAAGTCGCTGGCTGACTCTGGTCAGAAGATTCCGGCAGGTTCGTGATCTCACTTAAGATTATTTCCTTAGGATCCCATGGAGGCCATAGCATAGCGACATATTCCCCTGTCTTGCCTGCCTCCTCTAAGCTTGCCAGTTTCATCTTCTGGATGTCAAAACCTTTCTTCCCCAGTAGATCTTTAACTTTTTCAAATAAGGCCATTCTTCCATGGACTATGATATGAATATTAGCATTCTCTGAATTTGTTGCAGACATAATTCTAGTTGTATCAAGTGGGGCAATGTATAAACATGTTTGCCAAGAAATCCAAATGTTACGTTGACGGCGTTTGCCAATTCTTACATGGGTCTGCTTTTTCCAGAAGATCTTCCTGAAAGAATTAAAGCATTTTTGGCAGGTGAAAAAGACTTTCCCTATATCTCGGCAGAGGAGATTATTGGGCTGTTTTATATCTTTGGAAAGCAAAGGGGGATATCTTCTGGATTAGAAACTGCACAGATCTTGCAACTATGTGGCAAGACAGTACGCGAATTCGACAAGGCGGTTGTTCAGTATAAAACTAACGCATTCTCGACAGATTCCAATATTACAAGAAGTAAATACTTGAAACGACAGTTACAAATCACCGTAGAGATGAGGGAACAGCCTACGTCCGAAAAACTGTATAAAGACCCGGTTATTGTCACAGACTCGATCATACAGCACATTTCATTTCACAATGAGAAATATTTCTTTCAAGTTTACGGGCCCTTAAAGGAGCAAGAAGTAGTAAAAGAATTGCACAGATCCCTGCTGGGTCGGGTCATAATGGTGGGTTTCAATCGAGAAGGAGAGAAAAGTGTTCCTTTTGCTCATCCACTCATACCACTATTTACTCATCTACGCGAATGAGTCGAAGGTTTTAAAAATTAGAGCCTCTAAACTTGGTTAATTGTGATTGTGTGAGATCCTTTGGGCTTAAATTGTTCCAGTACACGAATGCTCAATCAATCAGGAGTCACAAGTCTAGATACTATTAAATCGTGAGGCACTTTCTGTTCTACACCTGAAATAATTGCTGAGAGATTCCTTATTTCTATCATAATGAGCTTTAATGCTGCCAGCATGATGGCAACGCTGAAAACAGATCTAAATGCACTAAATACCCGTTTCAAACTTATCCCTTCAAAGCCTGCCTCTAATTGCATAATGATATCGATATCGTCGGATACATTCTGAGGAATGATTTCTCTATAGACTGTATCCCCTAACTCCGAAGCCGCCTCAGATATCTTTTCGGCATTCATGAGCTTTTGTAGAGTCTCTCTTGTAACCTTTGGGGTCGTGGTCACAATTAGTTCATTTATATCTGTCGAGCTTAATCCCCAATACTTGCCTCTCAGGACTGCTAACACGTTATATGAATCTATATCAACTGAAACTACCCTCTTTATGTCTGGATCTTGTGTCTCAGATTTCATGGCCTTGTCAAGGGTCTTGTAGAAGACATGGTCTAGATAGATATCAAATAGCCTCAGGTCCTTTTTCTCCTTATAAGCCGCTGCAGCTTTGGACGCCTGCTCAAAGAATTCACTTCCCGACAAGACTGAGACTGCTTCGTCAAAGTCTTGAGCAACTAATGCTTTTACTATCAAATCCCTCCTGCCTACTAATTCTTCGGCTCGCAGGTTAATTTTTGGCAGAAGCTCCTCGTATGACTTGCCCAAGGCCTTTCCCTTTAGAATTAATTTAAGATTCCAAGTGATATATTTTGTAAAGTATGCATATAATATCCCTGAACCTCCTGATATGTTTACCAATTTAGCATGGACGTTGACGAGGTACTCGCGAAGTGCGCTCTCCGCTTTCTCCGCGGTATAGGGCTTTGGGAGTTTAGCCAAAGCGTCAAGATATACGGTGTTCTTCATTCGAGTAACGAGCTCATCGATATCTCTTGATTCAGCAAGTGTATGAAGCTCATTCTTAGACAACATACGGCCCCTCAATCCGTGTGATAACACGGTACCAAAGATCTTACTGGGCATACTTACAGTAGTACTCATTTCAACTCAAGAGTCTCCTTAAATACTGGTATCATGACCAGCATTTTAACATTTAGCAAGGTCAGTTAGTGTTGAAAAAGGAGAATGGTGGTTAAGAAAAGTGTCCGCACTTTTATTAGTCATGACTTGATATGACCCTTAAGATGCTCATTCTGTGAATAGCTTTTCCAACTGTGAACAGATCCTGACTGAGAACGCAAGAATCGCAAAGTGGACTCCAAATCCTATGAGGGAGGCACTCAGTATATCCTCTGTGCTATGGATGATCCCAACAAAAATTGCCAGTGGTGGTAGCACAAGGACCAGGGCCATCGCAGTGCTTACCCAGAGCGTTTTTATGAGATCGTCAGGAGAGATATCCTTGATATTCCTATAGGAAAAAACAATCCTCGAGGGCGGATAATTCATATAATTCTTATCATAATTTCTCGCCAACCTACGAAATATAAACATTGGGCATAGAACTTTTTCAGGTTTTCGCTTCACTTTATCTAAGAACAAGATATAAAAGGTTGATGCATAGGGATATTTAACGGCAATAACCATTTTTAATCAGAAAGATCAGCAGCGGTAGCAGGTCCTGGACAAGTGTGATATTAGTTATCGGTTCATATAACGGTGGTTTGGGGAGTCAGGCAAAAGATTGATTTGGATATTTTCTTGTCGTTTTCGGTCTACCCTCGACATAGCAATGATAATTATCCATCCAATGTTGGAAAGCAGGAGAAATTCGTCCCCGCAAGCTTTCGCTATAGCGCCATTCAAATTACTTATTAGCACTTTATGCTCCATGAAAAAGGGGCAGGATTGCAGTTCGCAATTGCGATAGGATTTCTAATGTACTCGTAAACGTATTCAAGGATATGAACAAATACAAGCTTCTATTCAGGTAAGAGCAGGGAGAATTGTGGAACATGAAAGAAGGAAGTAATAAATCTAGTCAGTTAAGTAAGATGAGATTATTCGGAGTAAGTAGCCTGATTGCACTAATTATCGCAATTCCAGCATTACTTGTGACTTTTTTAATGCATTATTTTGTAAAAGCCGACCTCTTAATCACAGTATCGTTTGGACTTTTGACACTTTTTATTGGAATGGGAGTAGGTTACCGAATTTCCAAGAAATTCGTGACGACGGATTAAAGGATTTGAAATCCTTTATTACAGCATAGATTTGACACTGGCAAGCATGATTTAGAGATAGAAGACAATTGCACAGATCACTTGTCAAGGAGATGAGCTCAAGTTTTGAATCCACAAAGGGTGACTTTGGAGAGTTTAATGTGATTATCCCCATCAGTTCAGACATAAACGCTTAAAAAGCCAGGATTTATTATTATTCACAGCATGACATTACCAAAAGGATTTGGTCAGCAACCCAAGAGTGGAGCGAAGAGGACCTACGAGGAATGGTGGGCAACTGTTCCGGAAGATTTGAAGAGTAAGACCAGAAAGGGGGATGAGAGTAACAAACCATTGCTAAACCAGGTTAATTATGTACTACTGCACCTCCATCTGGCGGGAAAACACGACGCAAAGCCAAGTCACGAAGAACTAAAGGACTGGTTACACAGTGGACAAGTAGATGTTCTCAGGATGAATAAATAGCGGGAAAAAATACTATCATAACAGAGCAGAACTGTTGTTTTACGTTTCCGATTATCCTATTTTTTTATTTGAAATCATCTATCCTTAAACAAGTATCGTTCTCGGTATTATCAGTTAGAAATAATTTGTGTTTGAAAATAAAACCAAAGTGATGTATATTGGTATCCCGTTTTTCTAAAGCTTTTGAGGGTTTGAGAAACGGAATGCGAGTTGAACACTTGATAATGGACCGACGTTAGAGTTTTGGCTCAACCACACAAGACATGGGATGTTGAAAATCCCTTAACTGCTTGTCATCTAAACTCACAAATCACTCTTTCCGGATAAAACATAATCAAACTCGAACTAGATCGGCTTAAGCTAGAGACCTTGAGTTGTTATACTCTATGACACAGGCCTATTCGCACGTTGCTATCCCTTAGAACTTACGACAAAAGTTCATCAATGCCAACTATTCTAGCGCAATACCTGCATTTCAAAACAACATTCTGTTTATCGATGATGTCAATAGAAGGTTTAATGTAGTCATCGCTGTTGGTAACACACTTAAGATTCGGGCACCGAAATATTCCAATGATGGCGTCAGGGAGCTGTATTCTTCTCTTTTCAACAACTTTGTAATCGCTTATGATGTTAATTGTGGCTGTTGGAGCAATGAGAGCGAGCTTGTCGGTTTCATCCTTCTTAAGGAATCTATCTTCAACTTTAATGATGTCTTTCTTGGCATGTTTGCTGCTTGGCACATTCAATGCAACTGTAATTACATTACCTTCCGTCCCGGTGATATTTAATATCCGCAAGACAGTTAGTGCTTTGCCGGATTCGATATGATCTATGACCGTCCCTTCTTTGATTCTCCTAACGAGAAGTTGACTGGAATCGGACATTATGATTTCAGATACTTAATATGAATAAGAAGTATATGTGTGTGGATATTGCAATGACTCTTAAAGTGCGCCTTTTGCGGATCCTTTCCTGAATGCTGCGAATCATTTCCTGAATGCAGCAATTGTGTCTTCCGTAGATATTTTTAGATTAAGCCACGTTCTAACGAAAAAAATCGTAATTTGAATGTTTTAGAAAAAACTAGAGCCCTAACGGGGACTGGGAAAATGACTAGTAATTTGGATAATAGTTGAATTCAACTTTCACTGTGACTAAATCCCCTATTCTGTACTCCTTCGATAACCAACTAGTTTACTTCAGTGGATTTCGCAATATTGTGGCTCAATTCACCGGCATCAAATGGTTGGTCTCGTCTAAATAAAGTATTAGTTGGTACCCTATTGCCCAGCCTATATACCCACTCCTTACCCTTCTTTATCCTATTGAGTTTTCCTTTCTCTGAATATCTCGAGAGATATGTGGAGATGATGCTCAATTGTATGGGCTCAACATATTCTGCTTCAAACATTTCTTGAATATCTGATGAAGTGAAAGCATTTGAACTAAACTTATTTGCCACGACGCTCCAAATTTTGTCTCCTACCGAAATGGGACGATTTTCTTCCATCCTGCCATTTGAACTGAAAAATGAATCAGCTTCACCATGGCTGTTTCCGTCGTAATTCTTTGTCTTTCCATCCATCATACTCATGAATTCATATAGTTTTAGCATCTTTGTTTTTGAAATACTTCCCTCTAACGAAAGGTTGTATTTGCCCCCTTCCTCATCTTCCATTTCGATCCTTATCTTTTTCTTTCCTAGGTTCAATTTCGGGAATAGACTACAAGTTCATCATTCGAATCAAATACTTAAGGCAGGAAGTCACGGTATTAGTGACTAAAAGATTAGCTTTAGTTAGCTAAGCTGTTCAGAAAGCAATTAGTAATCAATAATTTAACATATGTCAAGATTTAAGGCAATAAGAGTACCATATATAAGATAACCGTACGTTATTTTTCAGATGCATCGTAATGGCTCGCAATAAGAATTTGTCAGCAGCAGCTCTAATTATTTCTACATTTGCAAATGAAAAGTCACTACGTGATATTGCCTACGAATTGATTGTGAATGCAAAATTATGTGCTTGTGTAAACTACACCAAGGTACGATCTTTGTATTGGTGGGAGAATAAGTTGAATGAAGAGGAAGAGTTCATTGCATTTTTCAAGACAACCAAAAAAAGAGCTAAGGAACTAAGGAATAGGTTAGAAAAACAGCACCCGTATGATATTCCAGAAATTCTAGAAATATCGATAGACAAAACATCTAAAGCTTATCTAGACTGGCTAATTGGTTCTACATCAATTACTTTTCGCAATAAAGAAGACAACAATTGACACAATGAGCATTCGAAGAAGATGAGCGACTTCCGCCATTCTCGATCTTATTTTAAAGTTGTTCTGGGTGCTAATCCAAATGCGTGACATCCCAAACTATTTTCAAGTACTAATCTGATATCTCAAGACCGAGACTATTCCTCCTAGTGAGGAGACTCTCATCCCTATATCCGTAGAAGAGTCTATAGCAAATGCTGAAGCACCTTGGCTTTCGACAGTATTTAATAACTTGACCAACTCGTCTTCTTCCACGGTTCCAAATATCGAGCTGGAGAATACCACCGATTCTACTGCACGCATCGATGCAGCTTTTTCTACATCTGCGAAGCCCATAGCGAATCGATTCTCTCCTCTACTTACAAAGATCATGATATCGTCTAACATTGATAATACTTTCGAGATCTTGCTGTTTTCCATGACCTCTTTCATTCTCGGTGAACGAACGAACACCAATACTCCGTCTTCACCTGCCACATCTATTCCTTCTATTACAGAGGTCAAATTTGCCAGATTCTTGTCCTTTCGTATAAGAAAATTAAACAATCGTCTTTTCGTTTCCCCTGGTCCAAAAATGATCACTTTATCGCTTGTTTGTTCAATATCTTCTAGGCCGAATTGCGACTTTATGACTTTGGCTATCTCATCGAAGAACTGTTCAGGTTCGCCTGTTTTAGAAGTCTGAACGTGGTATCTTTTTCCACTTTGACCTGAATAAATATTTGGGATTATTCCCAAATGGGTTCCGCTCAATTTGGCCACAGCGCATTCTTGAAGATCCACAGCAACAAGAAAGTAGACAGACGTATCTGAAAACCTATTCACAATATTTTTTTCGTAAGCTAGCCAATTCCTTTTCTTTTCAATTGTAATGTTATCCCCTATTCCAATTGTCAAAGAATGATGAGAACCTCGAGGTACAAGTTCGCTGCTTGCGCTAGAAATTATCCCTTTTATTCGGAGTCTATCAACCATCTTGTCGAATCCCAAACTTTCAACTCTGAGCCATACTTTGACACTAATTCGTTCACCTCGATCTGGGCGAGAATATTCTTTCTCTTGTTTAATCACTCGGGTAGTACTTGCAACGACTAGGTCATCGCGTGACAGTATTCTTCTTATGCTGAATAGGTCATCAGCGTCTTGAGGAATTAGAAAGTACGCCTTACCCTCTGATCCCTTTACTTCCTTGACGATCATACCATAGTCTTCGCAAACAAAGAGGGTGGATATTTTACTGTTGTAGGGTGCTTACTGACTACTAGAGGTTGGAGAATGAGCAGAAGAGGAAGACGAGGGAGGCTGAGACGGAGAAGTTGACGATGCTGAATGGGAAGTAGTTGGTGCCGCAGCGGCAGATTGTAACGACTGGTCCATATCTTGCGAGGTTTTTCGTGAATGAGATGCCCTTAGGTAGTTGTCTACCCACTCTTGCGTTAGCACTCCGGACTCAACCATATTTACAAGGGCGTTTGACGAAGCATCTCCTTGCACTTTACCTATTTTCTTTCTTGTCTGTCTCCACTTTAGTTTGGTATTCCCACTCTTTGATGAGTAGATAATACCAAGAATTTCTTTAGCATTAACGAACGTCATTTCTCTAATTCGTTTCAGTGTAACCTTATCTGCAGCTTCAATGTAGATTGCTCCAGGTCCTTCTTCTCTCTCTGGAAATACCTCAAAGTCCTTAAGGTAACTTTCCGGTATAAACGATCTACACGTACTAACAATTATAAACTTTCGAAAACTCTCAAGAGAAGAAGTAGTTTCTATAACAACCAATTCATATTATAAGATGGGTTCAGCTCCTTATCAAGTTTATGAAGAAACCTCTAGGGATTGATCACCATATGTTTATTTATGCTTTAGTAATGACAAACTCCAAACTCAAGATCCTCGTCACAGCCGATATCTGTAGGTTTTTCTCTTCATCGTTTGTCAACAAAGAATTGAATTAGACATAATTTAAATGTCATCCAGTGCGTGTGTACCACATCTTCAAAGCGCCTGGTTTTTTTCTGCTTTCAAGAATTTGGATCAAAACTCATGTAATTATTAGTAATAATTTGCGACTCGGTGACATTAACTATCTACTGCACAACAAAACACGACTACAATTAACTTGTCTACAAAAAAGTGTGCGAAGCGCTAGGCGCCAGCCATTCCGGTTCTTAATTCTACTCCTTTATGATCGTCGTCTGCTGAAAGCTCAGCTGCGGCCTTGTGCATCTCTGACATTGCGCAACCCATCTGTGCTTCTGATTTGCCTTTCCTCATTGTTCCACGATAAAGACCGGCTTCCAGGGTCTGTCCATGTGCTTTTTCCCAATCTTCTACCGGAATGCTGTACTTCTTCTGTATCCTATCCCGGTACCACTCAGGTATTACGTTAAATGCACAGAAAGGTATTATCCTAAGATCCGGTGTCAGATAGTGTATATCGCATCTCTGCAGACGTTCCAAGTCTTCATTGTATTTGTCTTGAAAATGCATCATTCCAAGGAAGAGGGATCTGCCATGCCACGAACCTACCGAGTCGAAGTTGCGTTTCAGTAATATACTGGAGAACATTTTGGCCAAGTCCAGTCCTCTTGGTTGTTTGCTCTTGTCAACAAATTGCCCTATCTTTCTCAAAACTTCAAGCATTTTCCAATACCTATTAGAGCCAGACTTGATTTCATCAACTTTCTCTTCAAAGTATTCTAACAAACCTTTAATGTCAACAAAAGATGTTAGAGGCACTAGCTTCCTGGTTTCACTGTCTTCAAAGACATATGTTCCAGCACCGCAGGCAAAATGAATGGACAATTCGTATTTTGGTTTCTTTGAAAATGCCTCAATGACGTTGGTCATGGGCATGCAAGATGGAACTGGGAACCAACCATCTGAAGGAATTTCACCATTAGTCTGCTCTTCTATCCTCTCGATACAATCTGGAATCGTAATTCTGTATTTCTCCCGTTCCTTCTTTGACATTCTACCAGTTAATGAAACTGGCTGGAAGTTAACGGCGTGAACCACATCCATATTCTTCTGGGCAAATCTGATGATGCCCCCGAGTTCATGGTCATTTATTGACTTTATCACAGTGGGAACAAAGACAACAGTCATTCCACATTTTCTTGCAGATTCCAGTGTATACGGCACTTCCCAGTGATTCTTGGGATTAGTCCTCGGCGTCACTCCGTCAAAAGAGAGATACAAATTACTCACACCGGCAGTTCTAACCTGGCGCATTGTCTCAGGGGACAGTGCCAACTTTATGCCATTCGTATTAAGTTGGACATGATCCACCCCTTCTTCCTTAATGATCTTAATTATATCGGTAAGATCGTCGCGGAGCATTGGTTCTCCACCTGTCAGCTGTATCGAATTGCCGGCTATAGGTCGTTCAGCCTTTAGAGTTTTCATCATGGCTCTCACTTGTTCATGAGAAGGTTCGTAGAGGTACGCTCCTTCCAACCCCTTCTTGACATAAAAGAAACAGTACCAGCAGGTAAGGTCACATCTGTTGGTGACAATCATGTTAGCAAGTCCTGAATGAGATAAATGGTTGGTACAAAGCCCGCAATTGTTGGGACAAGCACACTTATCGACCATTACATTTGGAGCATGGGCGCCTTTCCCGTCCATCCAATAGGTGCTAAACTTTTGGTACATTTTGTAAGAGCCAAAATACAGTTCCTCGCATTCTCCATGTGTTGGGCAAGTTTTGGTCATGTAGACCTTGCCTTCTCTTTCAAAAACCTCCGCATCCAGTATCATATTGCAATCCGGACAAATGCTCTGCGTATACCTTATTGTTTTCTTATCAGCAATATTCTTACTAGAAAGATTTGCTATTTGAATTAATTCCATCTCTATCTAACCCTTATCCTAATGTCAACGGGCAATGAGCTCTGGATTATATATAAACATAACCTTACGATTCATAAGGTGATAAGGATATTTTGACTTCTTTGTTCACTTAGAAGTCCGTTCATATTTATTGATCTGCCGAGATCTAGGGTGATTACAAACCGTAGCCTATCAGATAAGCTTTGAGGAATGAATATATTAGAATTATGATATCCCTTTCAAGGTTTTAATGATTATTAGTGACAAGTCAAGGAAAGCAATGGAAAACCTTGGCTTGACAGGCTACGAAATTAAAGTTTACCTTTCTATTTTGGAGGGAGGGCCGGGCATTGCATCTGAAATCAGCAAACTGTCAGGGGTTCCATATTCAAAAATATACGAGGTTACTAACACGCTGGAAGTTAAAGGCTGGTTGGAATCAAATAGTTCCAGACCACAGAAATTTTTCCCCAAATCTCCACAAAGCGCCCTAGCAGCGATGAAAATTCGGATGGAGAATGAGATTAAGGATAACGAAAATTTAATCATGAGTGAATTGTTACCTATATACCAAAAGAGGGGGATAAAGGAACGGCCAGAAATATGGGTCGTTAGAGGAATACACAACATAGTTGGGAAAGTGAGCGAGATAATCCTTGACTGTCAGGCAGAATTACTGATAGCCCTCCCGGAGGTCGCCGAGAATATTGCAAAACCAGCCCAACCAATGTTACGAGCTCTGTATGAGAAGGGTGTTAATATTTCAGTACTTGCTTCTGGAAGGACGAGCTCTGACACGGTTCGCGCAATATCAAGAATAGCTCAGGTCAGAGTCAAAGATCACATGTTCGGCGGTGGAGTTATTGGCGATAGTAGACAGGTGATGCTTCTACTTGGAGAAGGCAGTAACGTGGACAGTAATGGTTTCGAACCCATTGCAATTTGGGCCGAGCATTCTGGATTAGCTGGTCTAGCAAAGGACTATTTTGAATATTTATGGGCTGATGCCGAAAACAAGATAACCTAATGGCCTACAGTCGTATCAGTTATACGGAGTATGGAGCGGCGCGATGCAGGTGTAGGTCTGAGGTATCTGAAGAGTGGTAGATATTGCTCTACCGAAAAATGACTTTTATTCCCAACCTTCTTGCATTTGCAAGAGAAGGAGCTTGAATTAAGGAGTGTTACTAAATCTTGCTGATCTCAGTCGATAAGATTTAAAATTTACACAAGATTTAAGTTGACCAATCTAGCGTTTTACGATAATGTCTACCATGAAATACATTCAGATCGAACCGCTGGAAGACGTTTGTTTATTACGTATTAATAGACCTGAGGCGTTAAACGCAATGAACACGGATGTCATAGCTGAATTATCCAGATCTATTGATATAGTGGGATTTGATGATTCAATCAAAGTTGTCATTATCACAGGCTCCGGCGAGAAATCGTTCTGTGCTGGCGCTGATATAGCCTATATGGTAAATATCGATCCAATGAAGGCTGAGAAATATGCTGCTTCTGCACAGAGCGTTCTCAACAAGATTGAAAGGCTTGATAAGCCCGTCATAGCGGCTGTCAATGGATTTGCTTTGGGGGGAGGATGTGAACTTTCGATGGTCTGCGATATGAGAATAGCATCAAGCAACGCAAAGATGGGCCAGCCAGAGGTTACCATTGGCATACCACCAGGCTGGGGTGGTACGCAACGTCTAGTAAGATTAGTGGGACCAGCAAAAGCTAAAGAACTAATCTTTACTGGAAAGATGATTTCCGCACAAGAGGCATATGAAATTGGCCTAGTTAACAAAG
>JBOGPP010000098.1:0-11299 GCA_050748485.1 Nitrososphaeraceae archaeon
TAGAAGATTTGATAATGAGGGGTCATCCTCTTTAGGCATTGTGCTCTATGAATTGCCTGTTGGATCGTTGTGAATCTGTTATTGTCGCTTTTAGGTTGGCTTAAACTCTCCGTTGAATTGTCCGCACTAATTCGTCAGTTTTTATCTTTGATTAAAGACCGACTTCATAGTTTTAAAAAGGAATCCGTTGAAGGTGGCCAAAGGAAGCAAACAAATGGGTACTTGATCGACCTACATTATTCCTCTTTCTACTCTGTCGTCAACCTAAAACAAATTGCTGTTATAGGTCTAGCCTAGTCGCTTTGGGACCGACCATAATAGACCTTTCTGGAATGTACTTCGTACCGTGAAAAAACCTGGTATATCCACTTTAATCCGGATCAGCGAATTTGGTTTCATGGTACTTCAACAAGGTTATGCTCGGCATCATTTCTCATATCCCAAGTTCAAAAGATGCCACGTGTTACGTATTACAATTTTGCGAAACCTATCGCCTAAATAGAAAGTGTGTAAGTTAGTCCTCAACACTTCATCACCTAACGACGTTGATGGTCAATTCAAACGCAAGGCGTCCAAGCGATTACGGATAACTACATGGAAACTCACACAGTCGATTGTCTCCAAAAATAAATGCCCTCAATTACCTCCAATAAATCTTTGAATGATCTCATTGACCAAACGTGGCTGTTCTGCATGCGGCCTATGGCCACAATTCTCTAATATGTTTACTCTGCAATTTTTCATCTCGATAAAGGGAAATACAAACCTAATAGGGATCACAAGATCTTCTTTTCCCCAAATAACAAGGGTGGATGATTTTATCTTATTGATATTGATTCTTCTAGCAGTAGCACTGTGCCTGAGGGATGAATCAAATGCATCCTTAGCTCCCTGCATCGATATTCTTTCGCGGACTAGAGAAGCAAGTTTGCTGCTGACAGGCGCCGTAGTGGTCTCAGACAACGCTTTTTTTATTTCAGCTTTTGATGTAGCGCCAAGAATACCGGCATATTTTTGAAGACCATGAGAATTTAGAAACGATTTAGGAGTAAAACCTGCAGGACTTATCAGTACCAGCTTGTCAACCTCATTTGGGTTTACCGCCGCAATACTAGCGGCGATTTGGCCACCAAGTGATGACCCTATAATATTAATAGGAAACTCAATGCTTAGTCTGCGAACTGCTTGCATAACGAACGATGAAAAAAATCCTATTGTATAGTTTCTGAGTGGTTTGTCACTAAGTCCAAATCCCGGAAGATCGAAGACTACCGTTCTGTACTTTTTAGACAGTTGACCCGTATTGCTATCCCAACTTTCGATCGAGCCTCCTAAGCCGTGAAGAAATATTAGAGTCTTTGCACCCGCAGTGGCGCTGTCCTGGTAGCGTATTCTCAAATTATCAATAACGGCGTACTTTGTTTTTAGCCTTCCTACTTTTATCACAGTATAATTCTCTGAATGGAATTGGTAAATTAATATGTTAAAAAGAACATGTCCCCTAAGCCCAGCTAAAGGGATTGACAAAAATTTTAATGTCTTCCTCGATCCAGAGCAACTTTTCCACTCAGCCGATGCATGTTTCGAAGTTCTAATCCCCGAACATCCTATGATAATTAGAATTTCTGCTGTTTGCATTCCCGTCTTTAATTCTACAAAAGGCTGTGCCTTAGTGCATAAATAGATAATGCAAAGTGGTCTATATCTACAGTCATACTGATTGATCAGATTACTAATATCTGCGGTATGGTCGTTACCTAATCAAACATAGTTCAATAATGGCACTGCTTCCTAGTAAATGACAGCTAGTATGAACGTTGTTAAAAACCCCATTTAATCGTCAAGGGACTCGTAATAACTATATATGTGGTGAAACGATTTTCAAGTCCTGTATCCACATTCCTCTAATGGTGAACATTCGAAAGCTTCCGGTAGCTACCGTTTCATTAATTACCTTAAATCTCATGGTTTTTGCGTTTGGTTTCGTCACTGATAGCAATACCTGGATAATTACAAACTTCGGATTTGTTCCGGATTCTATATTTAATACAGACAGCGTGAATACTTCTCGCCAATCCTACGCATTTCAAACAGTTCCAAGAAGTCTCGAACATAGCGCAACTTCTACTCTAATACGGTTAATGTCCTCAATGTTTATCCATGCGAGTATTACTCATATTGTCTTCAACCTTGCTGCCCTGGCATATATCGGAGGCTACTCAGAAAGGTCAATTGGAACGGCTAGATACGTTGTAATCTATTTTCTATGTGGCATATGTGCAGCTTTATTCCACGGAGTATTAGCCTCATATATTTTGGCAAGCGGTCAGACTTTGTTGATAGGGGCTTCAGGAGCTATTTCTGGAGTATTAGGTATTGCTGCTGCTACCGGAAACCGAAGAGCGTATTACTGGTTAATATTTCAGATAATTTTTGCGTTCGTTGGATCCGTAACTTCGATACCAATAGCATTCACTGCTCATATTGGAGGATTTTTGGCCGGGGTAATACTTACTAAATTCATGGTGAAAGGACAATCGCATCAGAGAAGAGAACCAAATAGAACGGATAAAGGAGGAGGGTACTAGGATATCTCGATTCCTAATTAAAGTAAACTCCTTATCCTATCTGAAGTCAGATTCCTCAAAATTCAGAAACTCGAATATGAGATTTTTAAGTTCTGTTTCACAGCATCTAGCTGGATTCAATTGACCTAATGTTGCTTAGGATCTGCAATAAGAATTAATCCGACCTCTTGGGACAATGCAGCCAACCTGAAGGATCGCAATATTAATAGAGACAATTAATCATTTTAGAATCCTATTCTTTTTCTTTGAACCACATCATGTCTCCCATTAGCCATATCATATCTATCCTGAGAAGCTTCAGATACATCTCTTCATGTTTCGGACAATAATTGGTCCTACCTGCAATTAATTCGTATGAAACAGATGATAACTCTTCAAAATGTCTTCTTGCCTCCATCTGTAAATAGTCTTCCCAGAATTTTCCAAGCCTACCCTCTGGCTTCATTCATGCGCAATAAAGTATACATTCGACCTAATTATGGATATCTGTATCACGCTGCTCTTAGCATACCACGGATGTTTGACACACTTCTAGAATTCGCGTACCGTCATGAATGCATCTGGCGCTCGTGTTTCTAGTCGACTTGATACGGAATGGTCATCCAGTGGGTTGAGCATGATAGCTGTCCATATTAGTTTATGTCGGTATTAGTTATTACTGTACCTCCGCATTGTGTTGGTAGCAATAATTTTTTACAAGTTCAATTACTTAATTGCCTACTACATCTTCACTCTAGATCTTCTTGGCTACTATTGAGTCTAATCGGACTAGTAAACGTGGTCCCGTCGTCACGGCTTAAGACTAGGTAAGGGGCCTGATTGCCAGTCTTATTATCCCAAAAAGTGACGAATACACTATTTATCCCCTCGTTGTTTTCGTGGATATCTAACTCAGGTCCTGTGGACGTTCCATTAGGAGAGTTGCTCAAATTAAGTGGAATGCTGAACGTCTTTCCAGCATCCGAGCTCCTTACAAAGAAGATTTCCCAATTTGGAAGCATAGAGTCAGATATATTGGGCATAATGTCAGTGCCAACCCCTGCCGTTACAAATGGTTTTGTTTTATTGTCCGGCCAAACTATGAATACGTTATCACCAGAAATCTTAATCGGCGCTAAAAGAACTGGCTGAACTAATGAGTTGTTAGTGGTTACCCTTTCTATAGGGGGAAGAGCGCCCTCGCGATGTGAATCAATTGTTGAATTCTGGTTGGTCGAGTTGTCGACAGTTATAGCTACTATTGGGGCTTGCAATCCCGTACTAACCACGAATATTGAAAGTAACACACCAAGAAAAATTGACATTAGAAATACATGACTTGGCATTATTGTAATTGGGCCTTCCATGCATTTACCTCTTTTTCCTTTTCTTTTAGATTTGTTTTCTGTCTCGATATTAAACTCTTTTGATATTATTAAATCATATCGAAGTGTCCGAACAAGACATATCACTAGTGTTTCTGGTGCGGATGGTGAATGTAATCGACCCGATTAAGCCGAAATCTAATCTCAATAATGAATCAAGTAGCTTACTGATAAAAAAAGGGGACCACGCCACCACTCCCGCGTCTTTCTCGAGTTCTTTATGATGCAATAATAGAGACATACTGTTTACTTTTCCCACTTGATCCTAAGCCGAATGTTCTCCTTAGCGTAAAGCTAAATCCAAACCATACAGTTTCAAGTCGCGATTATTAGAATATCATAGCCGATAATACTACTTATTATATCACGACGAAAGGATCCATCAAAGTAGGAAGAGAGTAATTGCGAATGGGACGATATTATAGCGCAAAAATAGTCCGAGTCATGTTATTACCACTGCTAGGCATCCTGATAAGCTGTTATATTCAAAATGGCCTTGAGGTTATGAATAACCGCCTCTACGCCAAGACGCATCCAATATTGCCTTATCACCTCCTTTTTTAACTCCTTCATCGGCTGAAATGTCCTCCTCTCCTGAGATGCCCCTGTTTTCCCGGCAAGAAGTAAACACTGGCAACCGAGATGGAATCCAAGTTTCTAAGATTGGTTCCAACCTCACCTCACTTGATGAATATATTCAGGGGAGTGCGGACTACACAGCTTTTTATGACAACTCCACTGATATCCAGACAGTAACGTACTCTAACGCGAAGGGAATATTTCTTAATGCGACCCTTTGGCTCGGAGGAAAGGTGATATCCAATCCATCAATATTAGGGGCCAAGGCCATAGTTTATGGGGTATTGGTGGATTCAGATAATAACAAAAATACAGGAAAATATGGTGTTGACTTCCAACGAGAAATTCAATGGAATTCAACGGTTGGAAACTGGAATAGCCTTCTTGTAGAATATTCATCACCACAGCATTCTCGCACATTAGAGTTGCAAGGTAATTTTACTGGATTTTTTGACGAAAACCAAACTCACGTTTTGATTCCACTGGAGCTAGATTCAATTACAGCACCTGCTCGGTTTAAGGTTTTATATTATGCTCTTGTGATTTACGGAGACTTACACAACCAAATAGACGAGGAGGTTGATGACTATAATGTTAGATCGACTTCGCCTCCTGCCAATAAAACGGCTGACGATGGCATATCCAAGATAGTTGTAGATCTGAGCAGTTGGATTGACATCCCTCCTCCCACGTATTCATTTCTGACCACACCATCTCCGATAGAAATTGTGCGTGGCGAAGAGAAAGAGGTGGGGTTACAACTTGAGTCCAGTTCTGGCAGTCTCCCTAATTCTATTTCTTTTTTACCGGATGAAGAGACTTCAGATATTGAAATTCAAGAAATTCCCCCTGAAACTGATAACACGACCTCATCAGTTACCCAACCTGCTTCATTTAGATTAAGGGCTCCACAGGGAGCCAATCTGGGGCTTCACACTGTCCCAGTGGTAGTAAACATATCGACTGGGACCTTATTTCCTTCAGAATTCATCGACCTGCCCGGGATGAATCTTTCTGTTCCAACTGAGAATTTCGTTACCAGATTTGTTAATCTGACTTTTTCGGTATTAGAGCCTCCCTCAACCCCTGAGATGATAAAGGATTTCTGGAGTTCTTATGGTACTTTGGTATCCCTAATGGCGGCAGGATTTGTAGGAGGATTTTCTACCTACATCTTTGATTATGTAAGGAGCAGAAAGAAGAATGGTTAGACTAATGATACGCCAAGTATTGGACTACATGGACGCTGATTTCATTTCGTGCAGATTGATAGAACATTAATACCAATCTTGAAATATGCAAGGGCTATACGAACCAATCTTGAGATTCAATTGGGCTGTTACATGTTAACCTTCATATATCTAGTCATTAATGAATGGTACAATCTGGATAAATATGGCTTGTAAGGGGCTGTGCACAAGGTACAGGGCTCAAAAACGGTATGGTGTGGGAAGATACGTGAGTGGTCAGAAGCGGTGTCAGATTTGTGAGGTTTTTGTAAACTGGTCAGGCCTATGGTGTCCATGTTGTAGACAACGATTGAGACTTAAACCCCGTCTAATGAAGTTCAAAACAAAGATCCAATCCAACTTTATAGATACTACTACAATTCAGGTACCTCTAGCTGCCTCGAAAATGCAGAAAAGACAATTACTTATTCCAAATAAGCATACATAATTTGGACATTGTTCGAAAGATTAAGAAATGCTAAACATCTGGTGCTATATCCAGGAAGGATGGTAGGTAGCATATTGGCAATTAGAGTGTTTAACTTTTTATTTGTTTGTCATGCTCGATGAATGAGATTTTTTTACAAATTATGTAGACAGCGAAAAGAGCTGATTCTCGCATGACAAACGATTAATTAACTTAATGGCCAACTGTCTGTTAGCGACAAGGAGAATCCGATGATAAAATCGACATTTTCGGAGAAAGAGGTTGAGTATATCAAGTCTCAACGTGTCGCACGAATTGCAACAGCTGCTGAAGTCCTGATAGGACATGATAACCAATCAGAAGATAATACATCGATAACTGTCCAACCTGATGTTGTACCTGTGGGTTTTTACTTTGATGGCGAATATTTTTACATCGGGGGATTCAATATGCCCAAATCTACCAAGTACAAGAATGTTCTCAGAAATAGTTTAGTAGCACTTGTAATTGATGATTTAATAAGTATCAAACCTTGGCAGCCTCGAGGGATTAGAGTGTACGGTGATGCAGAGATCACCAAACGACAAGGGGCTTCCTTGGAAAAATATGGCTATTTTGAAACCGTCTATTCAATAAAAATAACTCCCAGAAAGAAATGGAGCTGGGGTATCGAAACTAATCATGTTAGTGACACGTAAGCCTTCGCCCCCATTTGATCACAAAATATGCTCACATTGAGATGCTTTAATATTGTATGGTTAGAGCTTTTGATTAATGATTAAGCCGCGACCAACCTCAATACCCTTTCAATGGTGAAATAACGTGCATAGTACAGATGTGTGCCTTTTTTTAGGTGACATCTTTGGGATATTCAGTGTTACCTAATTAGAAATCAGATTTCAGGGAATCTTAATGAGTCTGACCGCTAATGTATCAATTCATTTCAAAATGATGATTTATGTTCTCTTTCATAGTAAATAGTCAGACTAGCAGCGTAGTTCTGGACGAATTCCTGTTTTATTCTTGAAGATTTCTTACGTTATGGGTGATACATTTTGGCATGATGACATGACAAACGCCTCAATCTAGAGGAATGTATTGGTGTATCATGCTCGTCATAACTCACTTCAAAAATCCTAACTTATCAGAAAAAATGTGCTATCAACCATTCAAAGAGGGTACTAGAACAGGTTTGAGACTCTTCAAAACCACATTACGATTCTTATCGTCACGGGAATGGCAGAAGGAAGGTATTTCCATCATCATTGTCACCATTATCATCTTGACCGCCAAAGTCCTCTTCTTCATCCTGTGAGTGGTCTGGTGGCTGTTGTTGTACGCCCGGCGGTACGATATCATTTTCTGAAGGGACGGGGAGAGACAGATCTGACTGTGCACAAGCAGCATTATCCTGAGCTGAGCAATTATTTTGCGCAAATGCGTTAAAATTTGTCATTGTAAACACGACAAAGCTTAGCGTAGATATCACCATCATCACTACTACCAAATTCTTCCGTAGCACTATTCCAATCCTGTAATCTAGATTTTCATTATGGAATATTAATATTAAGATACTATTTTACAGAAATGAATTTAGTATCTATAATAGGATAAGGTTCTAATTAGGCTGTCATTTTTTATTTTAAAAGTCTCATAGTATCCGGATCCTGGGTTAGGGCAAACTATCAAACTAGTACATCTAGAAAAAAGATAGATATATTAGGTAACAAAGCTACAAAATTACGTGAAAAACATTCTATAACTTTAAATGTTATGCATAATTTGACTGTACCAGAATGAAGTCAAAGATATTTATAACATTAGTAGCTTTGTTGGCATTGGGTTTAGCAATCCCTAGTTTGATGTTGGCTCCTCAATATGTCTTCGCAGGCGGTGATGACGATGATGATGACTGTGGATCAGCGGCAGCGGCAGCAGATGATAGAGCGGCTGCGGCAGCTGCTTCTGGTTGCGACGATGATGATGGAGATGATGGAGGATCAGCGGCAGCGGCAGCGGCAGCAGGATCTTCATCAGCAGCAAGTGCAGCTTCAGGCGGATCAGCGGCAGCGGCAACAGGCTAGATTAAGCTGGGCTGGTCAAAAAGCTCCCCAGATTTTTTTTAAAGAGTCTACTCCATGATTCATTCTAGTGCGCAGCACGAATCTTAGGACTGCGTTCTTATTTTACATTTGATATACAGTATATTGAAATAGTTTCCACAGGTGAGTACTCTGATTTGCATGCTAGATTCGACGTCTTTAGCAAAATAAGGATTAGAATATTGTCCTATGTTGATAAATTGAATTCAACAGGAGTACCCGTAGTAATTCCATTGGCGGATGAGAAACCTGCGACCGTTTCCAGAACATATTGTGCCTGAACGTCTGGAGTATGTGATGGACAAGGTAGAAATGGGCTGCACGGTTGAAGACCCTCTTCAATATGGACTACTTTTTTGTCAGCATCCAGCCAGAGTATATCTATGGGAAATTTCATATCTTTCATCCAGAAGCTTAGAGTCCGTGGAGACTCGTAAGGGAATATCATTCCTTCATTAGATTTGAGACTATCCTTTATTGAAAGACCTTTTGTCTGTTCTTCAGACGAAAGTGCTACATCCGCTTGCAGATTGACATTGTTAATCGTAATTTTTACTTTATTGGGGAGAGATGTAGAGTTTAATTCTTCAGATTTTGTTCTATCACTTTGTCCTATTGCGTCACTAGAGATAAGTTTGAAGCCAGGAACCGCTATGAAGACCAATGACAGCAATACGATTAGCGTCTTGAATTCAAGAACTGTTTCATAATTATATTTACATTTCAATTGTAACAATGTTCCTTGTTGGAGATAGGCAATATATTCTGTTCTGAATTTGAATGAGGAGGGGGTAAAATCAAATGCAATAGCTTGCGCAAAAGAATAGTAATGATATCAATTAACGTGGATCTACTCGTTTCGCGTGTGAAATACCGATATAGACTATCAATAACATAAAAATAAATCCAAGTATCTATAAATTTCCTGTCATTCTGCTCTATAATTTGGAGAAGTATTCTCTCGATCATCACATACATGGGATTCTGACAAGTTGTATGGAAATTAACCGGCTGCTTTTGATCAAAAACAAGTAAAGGCCACTTGATACCCATTGAGTTGGCATTTCGTGAGATTAAATATTGGATAGGCGATTTAAATCCGTAATCAATCATAGGTGAGTTTGAATGAAATAAATATGCTTTTATACTCTCTGAATATTAGAAAATAAGATATCCAATGACATTTGACCTGCCAAAAGGAATGTTAAACCCGCACTTAAAAGCAATTATTGTTTTTGTCGTAATACTATCTCTTATGCTGCCCAGTTCGTTCTTGTCACTAAATGACCCTGCGGGAATGTACATCGCATCAGGTTCCGCTCAAACCACAGATGAAGCGGAAGCTAATGTTGTTCAAATAGTTAAAGATTCTATGACAACTTATAATATAGTGAATAATGAGACCGAATTCTTAGGTGCATTTGATAATACTTATACTATTTCTGGGAACAGCGAGTCATTAAAGGGTGCTGAGAATGCTATTATATCTGCAGTACGCGATGATCTTAATAAATCCCCAACAATTGGATATATTAAAGCAGGAAATGTCTCTACTTCATCGTCCACCGACCCACAGGCCCCAGACGACTTAACTTTACCGAACCCGTTCGTGGATTCAGCTACAGTTAATCAAAGTATAAGCCGAGAAGTTTCAAATGCAATAGAATCAGTAGGAGGCCTCGATGTCCCAATTATCGACATTAAATGTGATTTTGATATGAACATCGAAGATTGGCAATGTGTTAATCAAGATTTGAATCCAAGTTAACACATACCTTTTTTTGCTTAATTCCAAGCAACAGCGTCTCATTGCAGGATTGAGATGACGTTAAACAAAAAATCATCCTTGCATATCCGAACCAATGTTAGCTTTATGTACTACTATATAAGATGCTTTCTATTGAAACCTTCTTCTAGTAATACGCTGACGTACCCCAATCATAGGATTATATGCCATTTGAATGAGCCATGGGAATTAATGAATCAGTGAAATTGAATTGATATTTCTATGGTCTGAGATCTATTTTGATAAAGACTAAAACTACGATTATGTGCCACATTCTCGGTAAGCTGCCTGACGGAAAAAATATGATGTTCACTGTAAAAAGATGTCACATCGTTTGGAAACTGTGCTCCTTTTTCATCTTAATGATAAATTATTTTGTCGTTTCACGTTGGTTAATTATTCGTGTGCTATCATATACTTCGTCATTCCTGATTTCAATACTCTTTTGACTGCTCTTACAGGATATACCCCCATTTTGATTCAGACTATTCTATTTGAGAGCAGTTCTATGCGAGTAGCACTAAGAAACATATTGACCAAGAGGCTATTGCAGTTGTAAAAAATGCTGTCAAAGTCGCCAACTTAATACTCTAGTTCGAATCATAATGAATTGTATTTTTGTTATCAATCACATAAGTACTAATAATGAACGATAGACGGCCAAATTCAATTGCGTGGATTTATCAACTCAAGTAATAGCTGACGACTCTGCCAATTATTCAATACTGTCCAACAGTGATAATCGTACATGTATCCATTCGTCACTCTATATTACAATTCACATAAGGGTTCAGCCAATTTTCGGCAAATATCTAGTTATCCTCAGAATCAAATGGCATTGGGGTAACAAGTTGAAATGGAGTTCTCATCTTTAAGGCTTCTTCTAGCCGCTCTTCAACTGTGCCTTGGACCTTGGATATAAATTCGTCGACGGCCCTCTTTGTTTGTATGGATATTTCCTTATCAACAGAATCGAGCTGTTCACCATCTAGATCCTCGTCTTCGAGAATGGAAATCCCGTTAGTAGGCTTTTGCTCTTCCTGTTGAATAAGAGAAGAATTTTGAATTGGATTTTCATCAGCGAGGGGGGGCGATGGGGTTATCCCGTAATAGTTGGTTTGGGGTGTTATACCACCAGTTGCAGGGGTTTGTTGAACGTCTTCAGGTGGAGAATTTGTAGACATTAGAGGAGTTGAGTTCCCCTGAACTGGATTAGGGCTAATT
>JBOGPP010000099.1:0-4670 GCA_050748485.1 Nitrososphaeraceae archaeon
AGAAAAAATAGGTGAGTGCTAATTAATGAAAAGAATTTTTCATTGAATTAATATGTATGATACTAATGTTAGTAGAATGACTGTATTTAAAAATGCAGAGTATCATAGAAGCCCATGGTGGGGAGGATATGGGCTGAAGATCGTAAAGACAAAACGGGATCAACGTTTATATTTATACTTCCTAATGTGAATGAAGATTTAGCAGGAGAAGCAGGGGGAGAATCACAGATGTATCAAAAGCAATCACACCAAGTCCAAAAAAGAATTTTAGCAGTAGACGATGAACCGGATCCTGCAATAACCTGTAGCCTTGCTTTGGAACATTATGGATTTAAGGTCGGTTTAAGGAAGTAAATAAAATAATCGAGTCCTGCTAACAGAAGTAAACGCATCGAACTTTCAAATAAACTTTCTGTCAATTATTCATAGAGTTTTAACGGAATGAAGAGACTAGTCCGTCTGAATAGCATTCTAATTGATATTCGATCCGGGTAAATTTTGGTCACTACGGATCATCTAAACCTAGGTGCATAGTCTTTTCAGAGAAACAATAAACATCAATGAGTATTAAATAGTGTAAGACCATATACGATACTATATGCCTTCAACAGAAGGGAGTCTCCAAGAAGAAAGAAATAAGTCCATTATAAGATCATTTATAGAAGAAATTTTCAACGATCATAATTTATCATTCGTCGAAAAATGCTTTGGTAATGATTCAGTTGAAGGAAGTCCTCAGGCAGGCAAGAGAGGCGAATGGTTTAAGCAATTTTTGACTGAGTTCTTTAAGGCATTTCCTGATATGCATACAACTATAGAACACATGGTTGCAGAGAACAATCTTGTAATGGTTTTTCTCAACGGGTCAGGAACACACAAAGGAGAATTTCATGGAATCGCACCAACGAACAAACCGGTAAATATCAGTTCTGCAGATCTATACAGAATAGAAGATGGAATAATTGTAGGACACTGGGATGTAGTAGATCAACTGAATTTGTTAAAGCAAACTGGCGCACTGCTTTCTGGGAGAGAGAATAGGAATGGTTCTCAAGAGTCGCAGTGACTGTAGTTCCTGCATCACAGGTTACTTCTGTTTTTTCTTCTAGACCTGCAAGTGAAGGGTCAGAAGAGAAGGCCATGTATTTTTCGATGAACCGGGAAATACAAATTGTATCTATATTTCTTCCTCTTCTTCAAAGATCTTCTTGGCGTCATCATGTTACGAATACTACTACTCTTGATGCTCGTAAAATTGAATTGTAAGATGCATTATGAGCCCATTCTCATTCTAGAATTTCTGGTTAAGAATTAATCGCATCATAACTTACGCGGTTTTCGGAGCATTGGAAAAATGGGTGGTGACGTGTTTACTTGGATTGTACCTAGCAATTTGAATCCATGCCGCTCGTAGAATGGAATGTTCTTTGGATTTGAAGATTCGAGATAAGCAAGTTTGTTATCTTGATCACACCCAACTAGTGCATGCTGCATTAATGCAGAGCCGATTCCTTTTCCGTGATGAAGTGGATCAACTCCGAGAAGTGGCAAGTACCAATGAGGCTCATTTGGGTGATAGCTATTCATTTTCTCGAATACTTCCGGACCATCCTTCTTGACATCATCAGAGCCACTACTCTGTAGCAATGCAATCAACGGCTCTACATCAGGATGAACGTCTGGGGGAAGCCAAAGGGCTGCACCAGAATAGTTTTCAACGTAGTGAGCACTTCCATATGCAAATGCTTTTCCTACAAAGGCCTTGGCAAAGCTAGAGAAATGTGAAAGATATTTCTGAGGTTCCGGCCATACCCAACGTGTAGCAGGATCAGCTGCAAAGGCTAGCTTTAATGCGTCAATAACACCGGCTTCATCTGATTCAATTGCGGTTTTAACTATTGGTATTGTCATCAATTGTTCCACATTTTCTAAGATGTCAGCAATATATTATTGTACAAGTCTTGATGGAATAGTAATAGAGTGAATTACCTAAATCTTAGATATTAATAATAATCACTCGGTATAATGCTTTAGAGTTCTGCATCTAGGGGATCTACTGCCCCGGGTTTAGCTTTTATCCAAGGAAACTCATATTCAGATTATTATTATTACTATAGAGTGGTAGAAGGAATCCACATTAAAATATCCCATGGGAATTTAGATTCCCACGGGTATAGGGGTTCATTACCAATATTTGAGACATACTCTGGTTTGTTTCAAACAGTCAGCATAACTTTGCCTCTAAAGATTGTATAGTGACAGAACGAGGAAACCAGAAGATCCTGTTCATATCCTGACTGTTAATTCTTCTTCAGTACTATAAACTTGTAGCATATCATAACTCCTTTGCGTTAAAATCTGATTCCTTTTAATCCGTTCCATTTCTTCAGGACTCAGGCTCTCCATTTTTTTCTGTAACTTCTAATACCGTATGGGTATGTCTTGATTACAAATCTTGAAGCCCTTTTCAATTTTGATAAAATATAGTATCATTGCCTACAAGCTTTTTTCACTTACTAAGCTCTTCTTTGATACTGTTGTATAAATCATCAATATTAGTATCAAGTTTTGTAAAGTGTTCAATTCTTTACCTTATTTACCACTCTTGCATAAATTACTGTATCCTTTACTGTAGTATAAAATGACTCTGTTGCATCAGTGATTTACGTGTTATCTAATACTCTCTGTCCCCGTTTGGCCTAGCTAGTAATACCCTGGAGAGAAACTGAAGGTATCACCACAATCCAAATTTAAAGATGGAACATTAAGTTTACCGCAATACATTCTAATGAACTAATTAGTAGGCAAACTTAATATATTTATTGATTGTCCACTACATTTATTACAGCAATATTTAAGTGTCATAAAAAAAGAGAATAAATTGGTGACAGGATATTTCTACAAATAATAGTAGTAATAATACGGACCATCCTCCCGGTGAGAAGAATGCCTCTCATGATAACGCGAATTTTGGAGATAGTACCAAAAAAGATAATAGGGCTACAAGCCTAAAGGTTGCAGAAGCAGAACAACGTGACGTCGGACGAAAGATTGCACGTGTGGATCCCAAAGTAGCAGAGCGACTAAGCATTACGAGTGGAGATGCACTTGAATTATCGTCACTTGGAAAGAAAACAACTGTCCTCAGCTGGCCTGCACGAAGTACAGATAGAGGCAGTGGTTTGATTCGTATAGATGGCTACACACGAAATAGGCTTGACGTTGGTATCAACGATCAAATTGAAGTTAAAAAGGTTCAATCCAAAGAAGCAAAGACCATCACTTTTGCCCCTACTGAACCACTGAGAATCGTTGGAGCAGAGGAGTATCTTGCAGAGTATCTTAATGGACAGTTGATGACGAAGGGCGATACAATTCCTTTGAGTGTTATGGGTCAAAGAATTGATCTAGTAGTGATCGCTACAAACCCATCTGGCCCAGTGATAATCACTCCATCTACAAAGATTACCGTCTCTGAGGAGAGCGCGAAGGCAGTGCAAGTGTCAAAAGAGGGCGGAGCTCCTTCTATAACGTATGAGGATATAGGAGGGCTTGGAAACGCAGTTGGCCGAGTGAGGGAGATGATCGAGCTTCCTCTGAGGCATCCAGAATTATTCAAGAGACTGGGGGTAGAAGCACCCAAGGGCGTTCTCCTTCATGGTCCTCCTGGAACTGGAAAGACCTTGTTGGCCAAGGCAGTCGCCAATGAAACAAATGCTAATTTCTACACTATAGGCGGTCCAGAAATTATGAGTAAATATTATGGAGAGTCAGAAGAGAAATTACGGAATGTATTTCAAGAGGCTGAAAAGAATGCACCTTCAATTATTTTCATTGATGAAATCGATTCGATTGCTCCAAAACGAGCAGAAGTGACAGGAGAAGTCGAGAGGAGAATCGTAGCCCAACTGCTTTCTCTGATGGACGGTATGTCTACAAGGGGAAAAGTAGTGGTCATCGGTGCTACGAATAGAGTTAATGCTGTCGACGAGGCTCTGCGACGTCCAGGCAGATTTGATCGAGAAATAGAGATCGGTGTACCAGATAGGCATGGCAGATTAGAAATATTGCAGATACACACAAGGGGAATGCCACTTGCAAAAGATGTAAAATTGGAAAAGCTGGCAGATATTTCCCATGGATATGTGGGAGCTGACCTTCAGGCCCTGACAAGGGAAGCAGGACTTGGATCGTTAAGGCGAGTCCTGCCTGAAGTTGATTTAACTTCAGAAAACATCCCAGCTGAAACATTGAGGAAAATCATAGTTACTATGCAGGATTTCATGGATGTTGTCAGGGAAATGGAACCATCTGCGATGAGGGAAGTATTCGTAGAGGTCCCTGATGTGAAATGGGATGATATTGGCGGATTATCATCGATAAAGCAGGAATTGCAAGAAGCCGTAGAGTGGCCACTTAAGTATCAGGGCATATTTACCTATGCCGACGCCACACCTCCAAAAGGAATCTTGCTTTACGGTCCTCCTGGAACAGGTAAAACATTGATAGCCAAGGCAGCAGCAAATGAGAGCGAAGCCAATTTCATAAGCATTAAAGGTCCAGAGCTTATTTCAAAATGGGTCGGCGAGTCAGAGAAAGGAGTTCGTGAAGTGTTCAGGAAGGCCAGGCAGGCGGCTCCATGTATTATTTTCTTTGATGAAATAGATGCC
>JBOGPP010000100.1:0-8580 GCA_050748485.1 Nitrososphaeraceae archaeon
GTTCGAATATGCTTCTCGCAACCACTATCCGTGTTACACAGCAACAAGCTAATCTGATAGAATGGTGCACTGACGAGATGTTGAGAGTAACTGATGCGAGTATGGTGCAAGCTTTGAACGTTTGTGCTGAGTATTATCTAAAGGTAGAATGATGTGGTAGATTTGTTTATCTATCTTTTACTCTTGCAATTTTAATGTGACGGTAGCGACCCCAGAGATTAAGAATCAGACATCATTATGCGCCAAATTCGAAGGTAAGCTTCAGTCAGCCGTCGAAGGATTAAATCCGTACTTCCATAAGATACTCTTGGAATTATCTAAACAAAATTCGACCTACATAATCGATTATGTCATTAATGATCTGAAAAGAGAGAATAACGCCTCAATAAATTACATAAGGATGAATATTTATGCTATCGTAGATTTAGCAAAATACTGCAAGAAGGAAGACATTAGAAAGTTACAAGAGAGGATGTGTTATCTTATTTAGATTCGCTTAAAAAGGCTGAAACTCAAGATCCAATGCATAAATGGATAGGGACGCACTCACTCCATAGGATAATAATAATCAAGTTTTTTAAATGGTTGTACTACTCAGAAATCGAACCAAAAAAGAGACCAAAGCCAAATGTTGTTGAAAATATTCCAAAGTATAAAAGAAAGGAAACTTCAATTTACAAACCTACTGACCTTTGGAGCACTGAAGATGACTTGCTTTTTCTAAAATATTGTCCTAGCAAAAGGGATCGTTGTTATCATACGATCAGTAGGGACCTTAGCTGTAGGCCACACGAAATTTTGAATTTACAAATCAAGGATGTAGTGTTCAAGAGTACAGATGATGCAAAACAGTATGCTGAATGTCTGGTCAATGGAAAAACTGGCTCTAGACATATCCCGTTGATTAGAAGCATACCATACATAAAAGATTGGCTAGATGCACATCCACAAAGGGGCAATTTCAACCCTTACCTAATTCCCAATCTAAGCGATAGAGGTCGACTAAGTAAGTTAGGTCCAAATGGATTACGGCAGATTTATAAAAATTACAAGACAAAACTCTTTCCCAACCTATTACCAAGATTCACAGTTAGTAAATTTTAAAATGTCGAATCGTTTATGGATGAAATTTCATTCGGCATCACTACCATGCAGCTATATCTTTGCTATTATTTTTGTAGGTTTTATGCGTACGAGAATAGCACCTTCAGTATAATATTAATAGAAGTTAAGAAGAACATGACAAATAATATGGCCAAAATTGCATTAATAGTCGGATCTGTTAGACGAGATCGTCAGGGCATCAAAGTTGCTCGCTGGATGGAAGAGAAATTGAGAATCCGTAACCACATAGTATTTTTTATTGATCCTCTGGAACTGAATCTTCCATTGCTTGACAGAATGTATAAGGAGATGACAGATCCTTCAGAGAAAATGAAATCACTTAGAAACAAAATAAATGACGCGGAGGGATATCTAGCAGTAACTCCTGAATATAATCGAAGCATATCTAGCGCAATGAAAAATACTTTAGACTATTTTTTAGAAGAGTATTATTTTAAACCATCGGCTATTGTTTCATATTCCCCGGGAATGTTTGGTGGAATAAATGCTGCTCAGCAGCTCAGGTTAATATTTGCAGAGCTGGGAGCTCCGTCCATATCTTCTTCTTTTACAATACCAAGAGTTCATAAGGTATTTGACGAAGATGGGAGACTAATGGATGAAGCGTACGACAAAAGGGTATTGAAGTTTCTTGAAGAATATGAGTGGTATATTGAAGCCTTCAAAAACCAAAGAAACAAAGGTACTCCCTACTAGACATTAGTCCTTTTGTCGAGTTTTATTTCGTAAAGGTAGGTTTCCTAAAATGCTATGATGATAATACATTTCGCCACTCATCTATAGCAGATTAGTTGAATCTTAGCTAAGGCATAGTGTATTGAAATTAATCTTTATATGAAATGCCGCATTAAAGCTCTATTTATGTCAAATGTTGAATCATACAGATGTGAATCATGCGGTAGTGTCTTTAGTTCACAAAAAGAGCTCATCCAGCATGAAAACTATGCAAAATATAGGAGACCAGGTTATTGCTGGCAATAAAAACACCCTCCTATCTCTTTATTTTAGAAAGCCCCATGAGGCCGGACAATAGTGAATCCCGACCCGGTTAGCTTCTTAATACTCCTCTACTTCTGCTCTCTTTTTTATATTTTTGATTGAATATCTCAACTTATCAGAATCCTTCTTTAGGCAATCCATCAACCACATGCCAGGTTTCTACCATTTTATTATTTTGAATGCGGGATATACTTATGTGATTTCTGAAACCTCTTATGTTTTTAGGAAAGATATCCTTAATGTCGATGGATCTACCATATCAGACTTTGGGATTATTTAATATCTGCATTCCACCAAAGACTGTATAATATTATTGGACTACAATGCAGATAAATAAGATGATTGTAGAGAAGTGCATATGCGTTCGGTTCAAGTTTCTAAAGCTAATGGCCCTTTTGAAATTGTGGAAAGAGATATTCCAGAGCCTGGTGATACACAGGTTCGTATCAAGGTACAAGCATGCGGCGTATGCCATAGTGATACCTTTACTAAAGAAGGATTATTCCCAGGCATCCAATATCCAAGGGTTCCTGGCCATGAGATTGCAGGGATTATAGACAAAGTGGGCAAAGATGTCACTCAATGGGAACCTAGACAGAGAGTAGCTGTTGGCTGGCATGGAGGTCATTGTGGCCGTTGTGAATCCTGCAGGCGTGGAGATTTTGCTACTTGCAAATACGCACAGGTACCAGGCATTTCATACGATGGTGGCTATGCAGATTATATGATTGCTCCTATCGAAGCTTTAGCATTAATCCCCGAGCAGCTTTCAGCTATAGAAGCTGCACCTCTTATGTGTGCTGGTATTACTACGTACAATGCTCTTAGGAATAGTGGAGCACGTGCAGGTGATGTAGTTGCTATTTTTGGAATGGGAGGACTTGGCCATCTTGGAATTCAGTTTGCTGCCAAGATGGGTTTTAATGCTGTCGCCATTGGGCGAGCGGGAGACAAGGAAGAGGAATTGGTGAAGAATCTGGACGCAAGGCATTACATTAATAACCGGTCACAGCACGCGGTCGAAGAACTAAACAAGCTGGGAGGAGCTAAAGTGATACTTGCAACTGTCCCAAGTGGAAAGGCAATGACTGAAATCCTTGGAGGTCTCGCAGCCAATGGAAAACTTGTCATAATTGGAGCATCTGATGAGCCAATTCAAGTGCCTTCATTTCTAATGATATTAGGACGTCGATCATTGATAGGCTGGCCATCCGGTACGTCGATCGACTCGCAAGACACACTCTCGTTTAGTGTTCTCTCCGGCGTAAGATCTATGAATGAAGTCTTTCCACTAGAGCACGCAGCAGAGGCATATGATCTTATGATGAGTGGTAAAGCTAGGTTTAGATGTGTACTTACAACTGGCAATTAGATGGAGCTGAGTATATATTATAATATATAATAATATATGATGGCGATACCAAAATTATGGCAATCAAAGCAATCTTTCTAAATATATCTTGATTCATTTTACTGACTTCCTCTTTCCAATATATGAACCACCTATTGTAGCGGCAAATAGAATTGGTATGGAACATCTAAAACTCCTTTTGATAAAATAGCTTTAATTTACATACCAGCCATATTGGTCATCTCATTCAGCGACGACGAGGAAGTTGCATTCGTAGATGGTGCAAGCGAAAATTCCATTAATCCATTTGATGCTGCCGCGTGTACGTTATTATTAACCTCTTTTGCGATTTGTATAACTTCGGGTTTTGGTAACATAAAGTGCACTACATTCTTTGTGGAATTGCTAGGATCTACCATTAGGTTTTTTGTTACATCTATTCCATTTATCATTCCAGTATAGGAGTCGGAAGCCAAGGTACTTCCTTTTGGTATTGAAACTTCTTGATGCACCATTAGTTGTTTTTGATCCTCGAGCCTTGTTATATTCCAATTAAATGGCATAGTGAATTGAATTTGTTTTTTGCTTGAGTCGAAATTAAAATCTTTAATATCATCATAATAAGATATTATTTGAATCGGGATTTGTTTTCCATCACTTAGGGATACCCGCTGATTTAGTGTACTCCCAATACTTAGCCAGCCATCGTATACTGGTTGTTTATCGTCCGGGATAAAGGATCTATCGTAATCTATGGTCGCTACTCTTACTATGAAGTGATATAACCCACCCTCGGAAAATATAGGACCCGTTGCAATTACAGGGTTTCTTTCTGTTCCTGTGAATGCCTGCAGAATAGGATCTGGTTCTCCATAAACAGCTATATTTTCGGCATTACTTGGTTTCATCTCTATCTTCAAATCACCTTTATGATCATGAAACCAGTCAGAAAGTAGCTTTTTTCCATCTTTCTCAATTGTTATATAATATGTTACATGTTTGAATCCCTCTTTTGTTGTAGGATCATAGAGCTTAAACTGAATGATTGGTTTTTGACTTTGGTTTTGTAATGTTTCAGTTGTAACTACTGGGGGCATCATTTTTATGATTAGATCTGCAGTTCGTTCTCCAAAAGAAGCTGAGAGTTGTTCTTGGAATAAACCATCAGCATTGACATTCTGCTGTTGCATTAATGCATAAGAAACAGAAATAGAAATTAGAAGAAAAATTGAAGTAACCGCATACACTGACTTCTGCCTATAAAGTATTAGGGTTATCTTCTTTCCTATGTGGGGCATATCAAAGTTACTTAGTATATTTGATCAATTTAGCGTATTTAATTGTGTGCCGACCCAGCAATACTTACGTAGACGCCGTCTCATTCGAACTATTTCCTATTCCTGAAGTATTTCATGAACAAATGAGACTGCAATTGAGCCTTCACCCACCGCGGATGCTAGCAAACAGAAGCCGGGGTTGGAGGGTATCAAGGACACAGATAGCTCTACATATATAGCACAGCAGTTTCTCATCCGCTATGAAAAACAAAAGCATAGCTGGTCTCCAGCCACTGAATCTACTGTTGATTTTTGGAACGTCTGTTGCATTACTTGTTTCGACGTCTTCCTCTCAGATGATCTCGGCTTCAGTTGAAGGGGGCACTCCTGTGCCCAATACCTCTAATTCCAATCAAAGCGCTGCCGAAGGTTGCTCTCCTATGGATCCTAGATGCAATGCTGATATTTCTTGTGAAACAGACCCTGAGAAATGCGTGCCTCCTAACAATGCTGAACAATCACAAGGAAGTTCTCAGGGAACTGCGCCTGCCTCCAGCAATATCGGTGCTTCTTCCAATCCCAATCAGCAGGCGATAGATCATATCAATCAAGCACAATCTTCTCTACAGAATGGCGATACAGAGGGAGCACAAAGGAATATGAATTTAGCCAAGAATGTATTAATCTGCAATCCAGGTGACCCTGCTCACTGCTAGAAGTGCAAACGGTATTGAGCATTGATTGAGATTGAGTCATTGAAACATCATAGTTGTTTACAGGGTAGTGTAGATCACTGATAAAACTATAGTGACATTCTAGTCCGCATATGGACTAATTTATAATTGGTCAATGCCAGAACTGCACAGACACACGAAAGGCGTCGAATACATCATTATGACCCGTAACCTCCTTGTCTAGCCGCCCTTCTCCAATATCTACTGAAGGTTTAAAGCCGTTATTAATTAAAAATATGTTTAGTATTTGTGGGTCTGCTGTCATTTTCGTTTTGCTATTTCACTATTGGCTGGTAGTAAAGTATGACATTTCCGCAACTAAATGTTCTTGTTTTCAAAAGGTTCAGACTGATTTTATCTTTTGTGTTTTTAAAGAATGGTTTGCCGTTGCTCAAGACAACAGGATTGAGTATGATTCGATACTCATCAATTAAACCTAATTGTAGAAGATTTGATGCAATATCGGCTCCACCAAATAGCACCAGATCTTTACCTGGCTGTTGTTTAATATTCAAGATCTCCTCCTTAATATTTTCACTAATCAGCCTGGAGTTATTCCATTCAGCCTTTTCCAGAGTCTTCGAAAGAACGATTTTGGGTAGAGCATTCAACTTAGGAGCCATGTTCTCGGTTGAGGATGGCCAGTAATCTGCAAAAACTTGATAAGCAACACGTCCCAATAAAATAGCGTCCACAGTATCCAGGAAATCAGCCATACACCTTTCCATTTCATCATCCCAGACATGCCAATCTGATTCTTTATTTGGTCCTTCAAAGGAGCCATCAAGGGACAAAAATATACTAACAATTATTTTTCTCATTTACTTTATTCAATGATTGCTGTATACTCTAGTCTTTATAACTATACAAGGGATCAAAAGTATAGTAGTGCATTTTGAAGTAGAGTGCAACTAATGCCAAAACTGTAGAGACATTCGAAAAGCATCCAGTAAGTCATCGTGACTAGTTTGTTCCTTGTCCAATGTCCCCTCTCCTCTATGTGATGGATGTTATGTTACTTCATAGCATTTGCTTCAGCTAGGCAAATATTATACATCTCATGTCCGAGTCCGAGTAGAGTATTGTTGACTATGTATATCTAAAGAATTTTTAGATATTGACTCGCTGTCTCAGTTATGTTCAAAACTGCTCGCTGCTGCCACGGTAACTTAACTAATGATGAGTCATATAGAGCATAATTACGGCAGTTACAGCAGAGGTGGAGAAAGCGCAGAAACAGAAGAAGCAACCATTAACTGAAAATATAAGCACACAGATTACTAAAATTTGTCCAACTCTAGGCTCGTCTTATTGTGTTAATCGTATTTCTCATGAAAAATTTGTATATGGATATTAATCCCAAAGTACTCAGAATGAGACTGCATATCCACTTTAATTCTTGATTACCGCACGAAAGCGAACTTGCCCACAAGCTACTCTATCATACGCTCCGAATAAGTAATCTAAACTTACCTGTCGAATATTAATATGGTATACCCTTGCATTCTAGTTTAGAGGATCCAATGTTTAATAGGTCCAAGGAAAATTTAATACGGTACCAATTTCGATCGTAATTGTTGATTTTTAAGACCTGGTTCTCATGGATTCGTGGTAATGACAAGATAATAATTGGTAACCTGGAAAAACAGGGTGAAACACTTGTTAGAGCAACTTCGGATTTGGTAGCATTAATATCCAATTATGAGAAGAGTGATTTAACTCAAAGAGCATCAACTATTAAGGAATTAGAACACGAGGGAGATAGACTTACTCACGAACTTTTTACTATGATATCAGCTACATTTGTAACACCCTTCGATCGTGAAGATATCACTGGACTTGCTAGTTCCATAGATGAGATTTTAGATTTTACTGACGGAGTGGCAGATAGATTTCTACTTTTCAAAATTAATAAGCCATCCCCATATATGCTACATCTTTCAAAGATACTATTTTTAGCATCACAGGAGATCTATCATGTTCTCTGCATCTTAGGAAAAATAAAAAATTCACATAAGCTTATGGAATATTGCAATAGCATAAAGAAGTATGAACATGAAGCAGACAGCATTTACAGAAATGCTATTGCGGAATTGTTTGAATTAAACGATAATCCAATCGAGGTGATTAAACTAAAGGAAATATACGAAAATCTAGAAGAATCGGTTGACAAATGCCAAGATGTAGCAGATATAGTGGAAGATATAGCACTAAAGTACGGATGAGAGAAAAAGAAAGCATCGTCATTGTAATACGTTCTCATTATTAACCGAAATCATTAAGTGGATCAGACACCACAAATAATGAAGATTTTCTTTATGCTCGAGGGGGCTAATGAATACTCGATATTGACTTTCGTAGCAATAGGTACTGCTTTGTTCTTTGACTTTGTTAATGGGTTTCATGACTCTGCAAATGCAATAGCTACTGTGGTAGGAACTCGGGTTCTCAAGCCGCTTCACGCAGTCACTATAGCTGCATTTGCAAATTTTGCTGGGCCATTCTTATTTGGAACAGCAATAGCAACAACGGTAGGAAATGGGATTATTGAACCTGAATTCTCAACTATAGATACAATTCTTGCTGGTCTAATAGGTGCAATAATCTGGGATTTGGTCACATGGTATTTTGGTCTTCCTTCTTCCAGCAGTCATGCACTTATTGGAGGCCTAGTTGGATCCGCATTGATTGTCGGAGGTTGGGACGCAATAATAGTTCCTGGTATTGAGAAAGTCCTAATATTTATGATCGTATCACCTGTAGCAGGATTTGTTATAGCATTTGTTCTAGCTATGATAATCATATATTTCCTAAAAAATTCAAAGCCACTATTCATCAACCGAGTCTTTGGGAAGCTCCAGATCATCTCAAGTACGTTCTTTTCGTTAACTCATGGAGCGAATGATGGACAAAAGACTATGGGAGTTATAACGGCGTTACTTATCGCTGGTGGGTTTATGAGCTCAGATGAATTTGTAGTTCCCACGTGGGTTATCATTAGTGCTGCTGCAGCAATATCAGCGGGAACATTCTTGGGGGGATGGCGAATAGTAAAAACTATGGCGTTTCGAATTACCGAGCTTAAGCCCTACCA
>JBOGPP010000101.1:0-7335 GCA_050748485.1 Nitrososphaeraceae archaeon
AATACTAATAGAGATAGCGAGGAAGAAAATGATGAAGATTCAGGAAATAATGAAGATGAGTCTAGCGACGACGATGAACATTCATTGATTCCATTCCCATAGTCTAAAGCAAATCGATACCAACTAAAGCGGTTTTGCAGAAAAAACTCTCGTCTATGGGCAGGAAAATTCAATTTCAACAAATCTTCACATACTAGTTCTTGCTGTACTATATCATTAATATATGTGAATTTTCTACAAATGATCATCGATAGATGAAAACTACTAAAACTAAGGTTGCAATCGCTCTACTGGGAGTTTCATTGATACTGTTGACATTGTATGGAATTGATGTTGTTATAATTTTCTCCTCTGGTTCCAGCCAAACTACAGAAGACTCGCGAGGATTTCTCCCACTCGATGAGCAAACAAGAGGCTCAGTATTTGGTGGAGGCGCAGTGATCATGTCAATTATTGCCTTTGTAATCGCAAGAAAGGAACGATCAAGCTTGGTTTCGATATTGCTTCTTGTAAATGGAGGACTAATTATTGCTGGAATTCTTGCCGTAGCTGGTGGATTGGGAACGACTTCATTGGTCTCGACTATTGCGATGGGCATCGTTCTAGTAGGTTTGGGAATATGGAAAGTTCTCATAGATAGAAGAACCCCAACAACGCAGGATTATAGATCAAAGATCAGGTAACATCATTCTATATCATTTAATCCCTAATCTCTATTATGAGGAATTATTTGTTGCCCTTCTAGCCTTCCGAATTCTGTTGAAAAGTGAACTTAATGTTTATTCTATCTATCTAAATAAGGGCATAAACCAATATATTTTTCATATAATATATCGATCCTAAGAATGAAATCTATAGTCAAGGTATAAAGGATATAACACCATTATATTTATTATCAATAAAGAATGAGTTCTACCTTGTGTGTAAGATGTGGATCTGATCTAGTACCCTTTTCCTATTGCAAGGTATGTAATCAGGTTGTTAGATTTGTATGTTCATCATGTAATATGATTTCAGATGAAAGGTTCCATCTTTACTGTAAAGAAGTATCAAAGAATGATGTTAAGTTATTGCAATCAAAAAAGGAACGAGGGCGAGAACAAATTCTAATCGATAATGTTGAATCACGAACAGTTCGAAAGAGCAAAGTTGGTCATGAAAAACACGGAAATGATGCGTTTAGTTTATCATTTAATAGATGGAATGATTATCTAATATCATCATTATCCTCGTTTATCAAGTCTATTTATGATAATCAAGATCAACTGAACGAGCAGCTTAGATATTCCTCGGTCAATCTATCATCATCATACTTATCAACTTTCTTTGAATACTTGAAGCTAATTGATAGCTATTGGATGAAAGTATATATATATAACAGTAACAAGCTTCTCAGAAATAGATTTACTTCCTTATAGGAATTCAATAATACCCTGAAGTCATCAACGCCATCTCATATGTTTATTTGTCATAGGATCACATTAAATATGATGGTAAAAAACAAGTATACCAGACTTATTTCTCAAGAAGGATTTTTTATGTCGAAATTAAAGCCATGGTTCAAATCGTAAGCTTCAGTCCTTTGAATCGTAGTCTTCACTTCCCACTCTCCTGGTTGACTAAAATATCCACCTGATCCGCTGTACTCACCTTCACCTACCTTAGCCAGTTCAGCAGAAATTGGTCCTAATCCAGCTTGTTTGTTACTGAATATCAGGAAAACAGTTTTAATATTAGCAGGGGCTTTTCCATCAGAGTCAGACAGCGTTATGGTAAAGTTATTATTTATTCCTGAATAGAATGTAGATATCTCAAATGTAAGATTAACATTGTCTATACTAGTGCTATTTGCGAAGTCATTATTTATGGCGTCCATATCAGTCTCCGATCTGTTAGCCTCTGTTGATACAGTAAATACATAGGAACCCTTTGTGATGTGACCATCATCCCTCGACAGAGCGAGCCAAGAAACTGTATAAATGCCTGGCTCCAATTTCGAGGTATCCATAGATATTGAAGATTCTCGAGGATTGTTAGAGCTGACCTCGTAATCATTCTTATCCAGTCTTTCATTATCTGAGTTGGTTACACGAATATAGCTAGCTTTTGGTTCTAGTCTTTCGGAGTATATGATTACCACCTTTTCGGGAAGAGTTCCATTTTCTCCAACAACTGAGTTAGACTGAGGTGTATATGAAGTTGGATTTGCGTGCGAATAAACACTTAAGGGAATCAGATTGCCAATTAGAAACATCAAGATAGCAAATGGAATTAATAAAGTCACTGATAAAATTAACCCTTTATTGTTATAATACATAAATCTCGTCATTCGTTCATAACTGCCTCTTTTTCTTTCAACACTTTTCTTATCATTCCGCATTCATAAACCTTATAATACATCTCTCGACAAGATAAGACTAATTACTTCTATTCATATTCGATCCTTTGTATTTGTCCATTGATATCCATTATCCAAACTATCCGCATTTCTAATTTCTTCATAACAAATGTATTAATCAGATCATTATAACTAAAATGATGATATATAAATTCGGACAAAGCATAAATTCTTATCAACCTGAAGTACTTGAAAACAATTTACATGTATCAAGAATAGGTAATCGAAAATAATGGCAGAAGGTATTACTAGCAGATCTCGCAAACACCCATGAGTCCACGTTAATATAAACTCGATGTCTATTGCGGCTTCAGCAGATCTAGTGTACTCTTCAAATCTTGCTTACTCTTTTGGTAGTAAATGAAACTCATAACCAAAACAATGGAAGCCAAGATCAATGCCGCGATAGTAAATGCATCAGTAAACCTCGGTGTAATTTCATTATCTTCGTCACTAATATTACTACCCGGATTGTTATTAGCTGATTCTGAACCCGCTATTTGCATTTGCGCGCTAGAATGTACCATAGACGGAGGAGATGTAATTGTTAGAAATGAAGATATAGTAAGGACCACAATTCCAATTAAAGACTCAATTTTGATTGTTTTGGAAAATCGTATAAATGGATCATAGCGAGCTTTTCTGTCGATATTTGAGGAAACACTCAATTGTCCCTGTATTTTACTTCCTCGCTGGGCAATGTGTACCATGACAAAATGTAATTTAATCTGATGATAAGCGCCCAATGCAATCATAGGTACAATAGCACATAATTTGAGAATGAGAATGTTTCCATACAAAGAATCAAATAAAGATTCTGTTGATTGAAGTTGAATCCATGCCATATACAATCCGCTTATACCAATCACTCCCAAACATATGACCGCAATCATTGAGAAATAAGGAAGCATTAATGCTAGAGAGAAGGAATTTCTTACTACTATCCGTTCGTCTGCCGTACCTAATTCTGTCCCATATGCTAGATTATTACTAGAAATTTGTATTGCATGAAGAAGAATCAATGATAAATAGAATAGCCCTCCCAACCAAATTGAAACAGCCATTACATGAAACCAATCAGCAGATATCGCTAGCCCTGGAAGGAACTCCGCCGCAGCGTTATGACTTACTATCCCATTGGAGATAATATTTATTGAACCGCAGATAAGGATAATACACAGGACTATGTTCTTAATCTTTCCAATACCATTTCCATTGATCCTTTTCGTGATTGGATTTCTCCTACTTAAAATATAATACATTATTGAAAGAATTAGAATCAGAATTGCTGTGATGATTCTCAGAAGCCAAACTGTATAAAGAGAAGTGTTCATCACTATAGTAAGAGTATCAGAAAAGCCCAAACCTAATTCTGATGACAAATTATATACTTGCAGCATCATAAAGCCAGTACAAGAAACACTTAATGCTACAACACACAGGATTATTGCTAAGGATACTCTCTTCTCTGTACCAAGATTTGTTTGAGTTGCATCGCCATGGCCGCTGAAATTCATTAATATATGATTATAAAATATCCTTGAGAACACGAGCTGGTTAAAGACAATTCCGACTATAGTACATTGAGCAACTAGCAGTGGTACTTTGATTAATGCATCATAATATGAAGTGATAGATTCATCAGAATTCTCAGAATTCTCTGTATGAGACATAATCATTGATGGATCACTATTTTCCTGTGAAAAAACAAATTGATTGAGAGCTTGAATAGAAATGATTGAAAAGATGAAAATTAAAAGAATGGGCAAGGCATTAGATACGTGTCTAGGAAGGAAGTTAGACAAGATCTGTCACATTTTCATATTTTGTTGCATAAGAGATTCAATACGATAGAAAATAACAAAGAAAATGAGCGGGAGTATCTTATATAGATTGGCACGAATCCATTACAAACTAAGGCATCGACATCGTAGAAGAATTAGATGATCCTCCTTGATTGTTTATCATCTGCTGAAGCTCATAATTTGATACATATTGTTCAGGGAATGATACATCAGCTCTCGATTCAATACACCCAAATCCTCCAGATTGCCCTATTCTAGCAACACCATCTGATACAGTTACCGTTGAATTGCCTTGGGCAGGTTCCGATTCGCCAGCAGGTCTACATGTGAACGTATCGCGGAATGCAGTACCATTAATATCTCCATATACTGTATAACTATATGTAGTTGGTACTGTTGGATAGAACACTGCTTCGTAATGTCCTGGATCGCCAAATGCCGGCTCCAAATCTAGGGTCATGTTCTTTCCTCCTGCAGATATATCTGTCTTAAGGATCAATCCTTCAATAGATTTTGTTCCATTTGCTTGAGAATTCATTGGATCAACTGGATCTGGCAATGATGCAGACACTTCAACTCCTGACTTGTCGTCTACAAATGCTGGCTCATTGATTGAACCAACTACAAAAAGATAGTCTTGATCTCCTATAGTATAGAGTCTCCTTTCGTGCCCAGATATAGTATGAACTCCTATCGACGCAAGAATCAATATCATACTAGTGCCTAATACAGATGCAACTAGAGGATTTCTATTTTTCATAGATCTAGTTTGCTTGATAAGTATTTAAGATATGTGGTACATCATTCGAACTAGAATTAGTTTGGCCTAACCGATTAAACTCTATTAGCACATTCCAAATCAATATCACATTATACTTCTAAAGCACCAGAAGAAGAACTGAGACTAATTTCATCCTCATACTATTCTTTCAACACCACAAGTGTAATGATTGTGAATTATTAAGTTATGCATTAAGAATAATATCGATGTTTGTTCCTTCTAGACCCTCGACACATTTTATGAATGTACCAAAATTATACCTATGGTCATATATATGTGCTAGTTTTATAGATGTAACACACAACTAATACAGTAAGATTTGGATGATAAAAAGCCTGTCTTCATGTATCTTGGATACCGTGGAATATGATAAAGAAATAAATAATAACTTTACCGTAACGCTGTCTGACTCTGATGGAAAAGCCCCTGCTAATATTAAAACTGTTTTCCTGATATTTAGTAACAAACAAGCTGGATTAGGACCAATTTCTGCTGAACTGGCTAAGGTAGGTGAACGTGTGTCAAATAATAAATCTATACACCAAAGTGAAATCTATTATTCATAGGTATAGTATAGGCAAAATACTAATCAATCATTTCCAGATTAAAATTTACAAGATGCAAGAATAATATTAGTTAGACACTAATGTCTAATAGCATAGAATTGTAATTAGTCATTAATTCTACCTTACATTTTAGTATTCAACACTCTTATTTCATGCCATTTTATTAAATCCTAGCTAAATTTTACCTTAAGAGCAGAATGATTTTTGACGTTATCTAAATTCTTTATCAACGTCAACCATTTTCGAGCTGCAATCCAAATGCACTCATGAGATTGGGATGGATTCTTGTATGGACAATCATCATTATATCCATTGGAGACGCTTTTCCATCAATACTTGTAACTAGGTCTTCTAATGCAGCTGCTATACTGTTAATCGTTTGATCTGCAGTTTCAGAACCTTCTGATAATGAAGAGTTCATTATCTGGTTGTCGAATAGCTCTTGTACTTTCATAGCTAAGGCTTGTGCAGTTTGATAATCTGTTGTATTTATTAGTGTATCATTAGAATTTGACATATCTTCCATTGACATATTGTGGCTACCATCACCTCCACCCATATTCATCGTGGATATCGAATGTATGCTACTATTATTAGTATTATTATTACCATCCATCGTCATCATCGACATGTTAGTCATATCATATCCAACTGCAAAAGCATCTCCGTAATTCTTAAGTACCTCATCTAGTAACTCTACTACCGCCATCACCTGTATAGTAGAATTATTCAGTTGGTCTGGATCTATTCTTGCGGTAACGATTTCATCTAGAATATCATCGATATCATTAACTAAAAGATCTGTGTCACTAGCCGATTTGTTACTATGAGCTGATTCTGTAGACATCTTTAAAGATGTTACAGCAGTATTAAGATCATCAGATAATCTCTGGTTTCTTTCTGCAATCTCTTTATTCACATCATCTGTCATTAGAGCTAATGCTTTGTTCGCATGATCACTAGCCAAAGACATGTTATTGGTTGCTAAATTCTGTTGAACCATCTGAGCTTCTGCCTTTAAGGTATTAACTAAGGCAAGAAATGATGCACTCTCATCAGGCGAAAAATTGTGCCCTAAAATAGTATGAGTATTAAATCCTGCTAACAAGAATACTGTAGCCATTAAAAGTGGTATAATTGATTTCTTCTTAATTTTCATTAATCGCATGAGATAAAATTCGGATCTCTGATAAATAACATTTATGATTCAATAAATAATTGGAATAATTCGGTTATTAGCATATTCTAGCCTAAATATTGTGATATCTAGATAGATACCTGGCCAAGCCTCCCCAATTAGCCGCTATCATGGAATAACTCTTGTTATATCAAAATGCAAATATATACAAATATAGTATTTAGAGTTAAGATCGCCTACGTGATGTAGCATAAAAGATTTTATATTTATTGGAGGAGCTAGAGTAACGCGGATATCTTGATAGCTAGAGATATGCGATGATCCACCTTGTAATCGCATAAAGCTCAAGACATCTGATGATGGACGATATACAGGCTTTATCTTAAAAGCGAATGACCAGGAGCGTTTGGCTGAGTTCGTGATTCTATCAATCCAACGAGCTTTTGATGCAATTCTATGGTGTTAAATGGGAAATAATACCATTGATTGCCAATGTTTATATAACTGGCTTGACGAGATATCAATATGTCAAAAAGAGTAGAAGAGAAAGCTATTGAAGATACCCAAAGAGTCGCTGAAGAAGCCAAGAGTATAAAAGATAAACACGATGCGGCTCAAACTTTACAACAAGTTGGACAACAACAACA
>JBOGPP010000102.1:0-3089 GCA_050748485.1 Nitrososphaeraceae archaeon
TCTTAAACATCATTTTTTAAGAGAAAAGCTTCAATCTCACAAGCAGAAGATGGAGGAGAAGGTTGATTCCGATGAAAGCTACTTAAGAGTTAGTTAGTCATTAAAGATGACGAGTCAACAGATTTGAGAATAGCTAGGGTAGCTATAGAAGATAAAGAGTCTAAGGAATCATTTGCAGTCGAAGATATGGATAGCAATAGAGTTGATCCTAAAATGACTGCCATGATCTCCGACTCTTACTCGGACACCTACGCTATTGTCAACAATAATGGAGAGGCAATTACTGCAGACGAAATACAGTATCAAACAAGTATACAAATTCCTCCTACTTTAGAAGAATTCATGTTTGAAGGATATGCAGATCGAATTGAAGATGTTCTTGACGGGTTGAACTTCATTCACAACATCTTCCATTTTCGTTTGCTTCCACCAATAATTAGATCATTTAAAATAATTTGTTTGGCATTTAATTATAAAGACCAAGACAGCTGGTTGCGCTTCGGAAGGTTTCCTCCTAAAGACCCTGTTATATATATGAAGGCCAGAACCAGTTTGACTGGAGCATACGAAGATATAATCTGTCCATCATTTGTAAAGCAGCTTGATTATGAAGGAGAGTTAGCTTTGGTGATTGGCAAGAAGTGCAGAGACGTCGAGATAGGTAAGGCATTAGAATATGTCGGCGGATATTTTGTGTTAGATGACATTTCAGCAAGAGACATACAATTTATTGATAAACAATATAGCCGAGCCAAAAGCTTTGATTCATTTGGACCATGTGGGCCATGGGTAGTCACCGGCGATGAGATCCATGATCCAAACGATTTGCAGCTGATAACTAAAGTAAACGAGGAAGTTAGACAGTCTTCTTCCACTTCAAATCTCGTTCTAAACATTGAGAAAATTGTAAATAGTCTTAGTAGTGTAATGACGCTCGAAGCAGGAGATATAATTTCAACAGGAACTCCTAGCGGAACGGGCTTATCGATGTCGTCACATATTAAATATTTACAACACGGAGACATAGTAGAAGTTGAAGTTGAAGGGATTGGCAAAATTAGAAATAAAGTGAAATTTGTTCGCTAAATTGTTACTTGGTCTCAGAAAATGTCTACCTGTGATTTCGTGATCACATCCTAAATCATATTGTCAAATTCAAATTAGCTTTGATAGATTTGGCCAATCCAAAATGTAAGATGAATTTTTACCCTCGCTCAAAGTTCAAGTATGAATTATTCGCACTTGCAAGAGCAACAGATCCTATCTTTCTCCTCTTTTGTAGGGAGTTGCCAGCGCAGCAGGAGCAACGCTTTTCTTATACATAGCTGCCAAGATGGCGATTGGGAGTAAGTACGGTAGCATGAGCAAAAACTGAAAAGGAATAGTAGTTCCTATTGACTGTAATCCCAACGCCGTAGCATTAACCATTCCGTAAACGAGAGCCCCTATTACTATCCAAAAGGGTCTCCATCTACCGAAGATTACTGCTGCAAGAGCAATCCATCCTTGTCCAGCGGCAATGTTTTCAGAAAACGAACCTGTAGTTACTAAGGCGATATAACAGCCTCCCAAACCTGCAAACGCACCACCTATGATTACTGACATGTAACGGATCTTGTTTACGTTTACCCCCAGGGTATCAGCCTGTTTCGGATTTTCTCCAACTGTTCTTATCTTTAGACCAATGCTCGTCTTGAAGAGAAAAATATGAGTCAAAGGAATTAGTAGAAATGCAAGATAGATCATCGCATCATGATGCAAAATAATAGGTCCCAAAATAGGAATCGAGCTCAAAAATGGGATGTCGACAAGAGGAATAGTGGGTACGGTGGGCGCTACGGTGACTACTCCAAAAGTCAATCTGTACAGCAGTGCTGCAAGGCCGACCCCTAAGAGCCAGATGGATAAACCCGCAACCAGTTGGTTCGTGCGTAAGCTTACACTTAGGAAGGCCATGAGTGCCGCCATGACCATCGGGCCTGCAATAGCAAATAGTATTCCTACGATTACATTGCCTGTGACAAAGGTTCCGATAAACCCGGCAAATGCCCCGATTAGCATCATTCCTTCAACCCCTAGATTGAGGACGCCTGAACGTTCTGCTATGTTCTCACCAAGTGCCGCAAAAAGTGCGGGCGTGCTCATACGAATACCTGATGCAACTATTCCAATAATAAAATCAATCATTTCTACCAATTTGTCAATTCACTCCACTTTTCCCCTCTCCGTGGGTGGACCAATCTGCTTTCCATGGTTCTGTTTTATCTTCATCAGATCTCTTGATTCTTCTTGGAAGATGGATTCGGGTAAACACTTCTCCAATTAGGACGAAAACTAACACTAGGGCCTGTAGTGTTTGAGCAAAGGCAACTGGTATGCCTAACGTTCTATACATAGCCTCGGATCCTGCGAGCAAGACAGCAAAGAAGAAAGCGACAAGACATACTCCCAAGGCATTCTCTCTTCCTAACAGTGCAATGATCACCGCGATGAAACCATAACCGGGAGAGATACCTTCGATGAGTCGGTGCTGGACACCAGCTAGGAGCACTGCTCCAGTCAGTCCGGCCAGTCCTCCGCTTATAGCCATTGTTATCAGAATACTCTTCGTTATGTTCATACCTGCATAACGCGCAGCGGAAATATTCATGCCTACACTCTTCAATTCAAATCCAATCTTACTTTTCCATAGAAAATGGACGAAGATGGCTGCCAGGGCTGCTATGATTAATCCTGCATGCAATCTTGTGCGTTCAATCAAAATAGGCAGCTCGGACTCCGGAAAGATATCAGGACTGTAAGGCAAAAACCCTGGCGCTTTGATTGGCCCATGTAGGAGGTAAGAAATAAAGAGAAGAGCTACGAAATTGAGAAGAACAGTTACAATTATTTCACTTACACCCAATTTGACCTTAAGCACAGCAGGCACAAGACTAAACATAGCTCCAAACGCAATACCTGTAATGAGAACTAAAATAACCGATACTACAGGAATCATACCGACCACCGCAATCCCAACCAACAACCCTCCCAGAGCGCCCATATAGAGCTGGCCTTCAGCACCGATATTCCATAATTTGCATTTAAAG
>JBOGPP010000103.1:0-9374 GCA_050748485.1 Nitrososphaeraceae archaeon
TAATTGTTAACAACGTAAAAAATTGACTATTGATTGTCAGTTAACCAATTTCTAAAGTTGAGGTTTCAGATTTGTCAATGAAACATCAGTGTTATTTATTCAAAAATTAGCTATGACATAAATCAAATGTGCTTAAGCATTTTTCACAGAAGTATTTTTCGCGTGAGGTACGAATGATCTGAACGTCTTTATTTGTGCGGAAGCAGCTGTTACATCGTAATATCAAATCGTTCGTCGCAGGATCCCATTCTTCCATATACTAGACTGTCAGTTCACCTCTAATATATTATCATATGAAATCACGGTTAAAGGACACAGAGGCTAGAGGCAATAAAGTAAATGGTATGCACGGCAGGTAAATAAAATCTCAGGCATAAAGGCTAGATACAGTTGAAGTATAACATAAAATACAAAGGAGCACAATTTGAACACGTAAAGACATCCCAAACGAAGATTACTAGATATTACTATCCTTCCTCCTGTTGCGGTTTTATATTTCTAAAACTAAAGTATAGCGCAATGTCGTAAATCACCTTCAAAAGTCCACCTATTAGAAAAGGTGCAGAAAATAATGAAAGAGACTGTATAATGTATCCTGCCAATGACGGCGATAAGACCTGAGATACATTTCGCGAAATGTTAGTTATTCCAGTTGCAGCCGTTCTTTCTTCATCTTTGACTATTGAGACGATGTAGGATTGTCTTGTAGGGACGTCCATTTGTGAGAGAGCCATTCTAATAAGGTACAGGATTGCGGCTATAGGAAGTGTAGGAGCAAATGCTACGACAATTATAAGAACGTTGGCTGGTAGATGGGTGAAGACCATTGTATTGATTAAACCTATTCTATCTGCAATCCTTGCAGCAACCATAAATGAGAGAGCAGTTATCACTCCTGAAATGGATAGAATGTACGATATTGTAGAAAGATCTGCTCCAAACCTTGCATAGAACCATAATGAAACTATGCTCTGAATCACAAATCCCCCAGCAAATGAATCAATGGCAAACAGCCCAGACAATTTAGCAACGTTGTCTTTAGATTTAGGCGATAATATTGAAGAGAATAAGAAGGATTCCTTGAAGATTCTGAATATCGGCTTTCTCTGTTTGTTGTTGTTTTGTGGTAGTTTTTGACCTTTGCCATTATGATTATTACTATTATTGTAGAATTTCCCATATTCTTGGCCGGTATCATTGATTGGCAATCTATTCTCTTTTGAAGTAACCTCTATATCCTTTGAAAGGCGTAAATATATTAGAATGGATGCTAGACCTAAGAGACTATAAATAAGAAAGAGTATTTTCATAGATTCTACCAGAGATAGTCCGTGGACATATTGCTGAATGACAGGGGGCAACCCTGACAGTAGGATCCCTGCAGACATTGCAAGAGTTCCAGCCATATTGTAAATGGCGAAGAGCATATTTCTCTTCTTTAAGTCCTTGATCGTTCGTGGCAATATTGCTTGCTCTATCGAAAGAAATGCGCTAGTCTCGGAGCCTGTTACGTTGATTGTTCCAACAAATGCAGCCACTATCAATGCTGTATAATTATCCGTTACGAAGAATATGATGCCAGAGAAAAACATCAATAGTGAATATATGATGAGTAGGTTTCTACGCCCTAATTTGTCTGCATAATAGGATGCTATCAGATTAAACAATATACCATTTATCAAACTGGTTGAGAGAATCAGCCCTACCTGAACCCCGTTGAAACCGATTATAGCGAGGTAAATTGTCAGAATAACACTCAAAAAACCGTAACCAAAAGTCCTAATTATTCTAGCAGTTAGAATTATCCTGCCGTCATCCGAAAGCCATGTCAAGATCCGTAAATTCATTCCAGGTCAGCACCGTAGAAAGTGATACATAGTCCAAAATAAATAAGCTCTGAATATGAATAATAACTTATACGTAAGGGCATCAAAAATAGATGCTTACTGATTCTCTTATTCCTTTAGCTCTAGTCGCCTACACCTAATGACTTTAATAGTTTATTTCTTATTTACAGATCCAAATCCTGTTTATGAATACGAAATCATCTCCTCATCTCGAGTTCACTATTCTAAATATCCTTGCATGATGGGCCCGCGGTTGTATCATGCTTGCATTCTTCAGTCTTGACTGGCAGATCCAATGCATGTCTATTCTTTGCTTTTACGTCTAGGACAGAGCTCATCTATGATGTTCCAATAGCGAGTATCACTGTTGAAGTTATTAATACAATAACTGTAACAGCGATAATACTTTTCTTGTTTCGTTTCGTTTGTTGTTTTGTTGTTTGATTCATGTGTGCAAGACATAACTAATGGAAAATCTATATTCTTGTCTAACTAGCTGTAATACTCTTGCAATCCTAAATTCTAAGAGAATAGAATGATGACTGTAAGGATCAGCATATGCAAAATGACTTGTTATTCATACCGTAGACAAAAAAAGTCGTACGGACCCATAGAATAAGAATAGTAGGATTTAACAATAACAAATAAAATAAAATGAGATAAAGACTGAGATGGAAAAGAAAATGAGATCTATTTGACTGCTTGTGCGATTTTACCCAATGCCTCTTCCGTTGTCGTCATAAAGTTATCTTTCGCGAAACCTCGTGCGAAAACTGGGATGTTATTCATATCCAAATCCCAAACTACATCAACCCTTGTTGCATTGCTATCAGATATGGAATTCAATGTGAGTACTCGGGCGCCTGTCACTGGTCCTTCAGTGATGTTTGTCTGTATCAACTTCTGGTCTGGGCTTAGTGTTACAAACTGACGAGTTTTTGTATCCTGCGGTCCAACTCCAATTGTAACCTCTCTATCGACCATGTTATCTGTCTTGTTGATATTTTTAATATCTTTAATTATAGGCCAATATTTTGTTTCTTCGTCAATATTCGAAACAATATTCCAAACTTGATCAATAGGTGCAGATATTTCACGACTGACTTTAATTTGTTCTGTAAGTAAAGGAGAGGAAGCACTTTGTGCTGAAACTGATGCTACAACACCGCTAGTAAGGATCATTGAAGGTATTGCAAATACTGATACGATTGTCATGATAACTGTGAACGTTGTTCTAGTCATCGAAGTTGTTACCATGATTCAATACCACCGTCATCAACTATTTGAACCAAACGACTTCCAAGGTGAAGATCCAAATGGCAGGCTATTCCATAACCCTCCAAAGAAACCATGGTGTCCCTTCCAATGTCCAGAGTTTTCGTGTCTTAATTGACCAAACGACTCCAATGATGTGCCTTCAGACGCACTTAAAACTTGTCCGTTCCCTGCATCAATAATTACTTTGTGCATTGTTTTATCAGATGGGTTTGCTACCAAGTATGTGTAAGCAAGAAATCCTTCTGTAACCCCTAAGTGACCTCCTAATACTGTCCCATTGATGATCTGTTGTTGCGCAGTTTCAGCAGCAGCTGTAAATGGTATCTTTGTATTCTCTTCAAGGAAATTCACTATGTTGTCTGCAATATTTACAGATCCATCTATTGTAGATCCTGTTTTATACTGGTTCAGTATCGTTTCATTTGTTCCTAACTGTTGCTGTTGTTGTTGTTGTGCCACTGTGGATACAAGTGGGGAAACGAGAAAGATAGCTGATAGAAGTATTCCAACTCCCAAGATGGAAGTAATCAGTACCTTCTTGCTTGCAAATTGTTTGTACGCTTTCATAGGAGAGCGATCTCGGAAGACTATTAAAGCCATTGTTCACCAAAGATACGTAACTTTGTTACTTGATGCCAAGCTGTTAATGGGTTACGATTTAATGTTTCACATCATATTCATATGCTTTTGATTTTTAGCTTAACTACATTTAATCTTGACACACACGTTTCGTTATTGCTCTGGATCGCGTCTATGGTATATTGGAGTTTTATCTTTTTTATATCTAGAATTGCAATTTCTTCCCTAAGATCGTTAAAGATTGAATGTAGTGAATGTAGGTGTCCTCTGACGGCTCATACTATGACCTAATCTACCACCTTCTCTTGGCATGATATTGCGAATCTATGCTAGAAAAAAGTTATCCTTTTGACTGCACGGACCTAAAGTTAGTGATATATGAAATGGCGAGTTAAGGCGTTTCCGTCTCTATGCGACTTTCATTCCTAACCCATTACTCCCCATTATCATAATATTCTGATTTCATGTTAGAAACGGTTCTGGAGTTGGTTATTCTCTTTTGGTACACATAAGTTAATCATAGGAGATTGAGGTCAGGAATGAGCACCCTGATCTTTTACCTCCGTCTGATTTGAACCACTTTATACAATATGGTATGTTATGTAGTACGTTCATAATCCACAACTATGGCGGCCAGACCTGCAATTCAAACAGAATCTCCATATCTAGCCGCATATCTTGTATCATTATGTTTTACATATGGGTTAGTAGGGTATGCTATATTTATGGTACTAGGTAAGCATGGATAGCCAGATACATTTTAGAGCAGAAGTTACTATAGAAGAAGGGGAAATTGAAGAATATAAGAAACTAGTACAAGGATTTGAGCAGAAGTAGTGAAAGCTACCAAGCCAGATACAATAAATTACCTGGTTTACCTTGATGGAGCTACGACAAAGTGTATTGTAAATGAATTTACGGGAATCCTAGCGAGGAATTACAAAAAGTGCTCAGAAGCTCTGGTCCACAGGCTTACAATCTATTTGCAGGATTCAGTCGTTGAAAGGCCTCGATCTGGAACTACTTTGGAATTTTGACCTATCATCCTATCGAATGACGTGTTGCAATAGTACTATTATAAGTATGCGTCAGAACTATGACCAATATATAGCATATTGCAATCCGAAATACTTCTAGGGAAATGGAGTGAAGTTTTCGCTAGATTCAACTTTTCCCTCTGCCTGTCCAGTTGCTATAGCAACACTATTTTCGTCCCCCTGCACTTGAGAACCTACGTTGGAACACAAGACATTCAATGGGAACCAGTAGTTACCGCAATCATTATTCTGTGATATCGTTTGGCTTTTTTCGTAACTACTAGCATATACAATATGCGTGCCTACAATTGAAGCTGCAACTAGAGAGATGAATGCTGCAATAGTGACAAGAAATCCATAGTTCATATTCCCATAATATATCTATCATTTGGAGTTTATGTCATTTAAGAAAAAACAATAGGATACACAAATCTTATATCTATTATATCGAATATCATGAAAAAATCTTCGCTACTACAAATCTTAACTTGCAATTATAATATCTTATAGTCCAAGATTATGTTCATTTATTGAATTTCAAAATAAAAAAAGGTGGCTAGATGGCGGTGATTTTTGTCATTGTACTCCGATTACGTTTACTGCGTTTCCGTCGCCCTGTATTTGCGATAATAGATTTTGACAGAAAACATTCAATGGCAATTCACCATTACCACATTCATTGACTTGAGATGCTGCTTGGCTCTTCTCATATTTCTTCTTTCCAGCAAAGGCGCTATCTGTTGTAGAAAGTGCTGTTGCGCCGATCAACATAACTGTCACTGCAGCTACAATAAGGAGATGTCTATTGTTCATACTTCTGATAATTTGTAATCACTGTCTTGCTTTTCTATTTTAAGAAAAAACAAGCACTAAATTAAATCTGATTTATTTTCTACTAGAAACATGAAATGTGTAGCGTAACAGAAAAAATTCCAAAATAGCAGCGGATTATCGATAATGGGAATGCCTGAACTGCAGATAACCTTTGCGCCTTCTTTCATCATTCATGTCACAAGCTAGTGGTTACTCACCGGCGCTCCAATTTATTGCGATCCCAGTCTGCACTGGTCGCGGCAGCTTCATAGGTGCTTTGGAGGAAATTCAGCAATGTCTCATCAGGTGCATTTGACGTTCGGATCACATTATATGGCAGCAAGAATTCACCCATCCCAGTATGATAAAAGGCCTCAGGTGGTTGGATTGAATAGTCCATAAAACCACGAGGTTCTGGATAAGCATAGGCATAGAAAACTGGTTCACTAATGGGACCACCACCAGGCCAGAATCCGCAACTACTCACTTCATGTGAATATGCTTCTGCCTGCACAAACTGTGCCACGTTTGGCGCCCCCGGGTGCGGAGGTGCTAGGCGTCCTGAAAAACGGGTCACAGCTAGATCAAAAGCCCCCCAGAAAAAATGTACTGGGCTCACCTTGCCAATAAACCTGCAGCGAAACTCTGTAAACACTCTACTAGTCTGTGCCAAAATTCGCCAGAATCGCTGTGCATATTCTGGATCATATGCTGCATGTTTTTGATCCTTTTCGAATGGGGTTCGATTAGGCACTTCTACCGGCGTCGTCCAAATTGTTATAGGCATATCAAGTGATACTAAGGATGCCATCAATTCTTGATAAAATTCAGCTACTGAACGCGGTCTCAGAGCAATCGTCTTCGTATAGCCTTCTGCCGTTTCAATGATTAAAAGGTGAGCTATGAAATCGAAACTTATCTGTAAGAGCCGACCATGGTATGACATAGCAGATGTGGTGAGTCCGCGAGATGTCACATATAAGGCAGAATTCCACCAGTGATTCTCAAGATGCGTGAGTGCTAATCGAATCTTTCCCACTATCTGAGTCCACATATGGAGTGTCTCATAAGTGTCCTTCCACTCTGCCAACGGCAATTCTGGCCATATGTTCATAGTAGTCATTAGACCACTTCCCTCATCATCATCAAACGTACCAACATATCATGTAGAAGAGGATAATGAGTTTCTGTCCAGCGAACTTTGCCAAGAGTGTCAATGATTATAGTCCGACTTTCGCTGAAGAACTTTGGGTCAAGTTCCGACCCTTGAGGTTCAGAAACATGTATCATATAATCATATAACAGAATCAGGTATCTAAGATTTGTTGTTGATTTAAGGGTACCATTATAATGATTACCTGAAAATATAGCGACCGACCACTCGTATTGCAGCTCATTAGTTAGTATGCGAGGGGATCACACGCAGATTTGCACAATGACGATTTATAGGTCATAAGATATCATGTTAATCTGGGACGAGGAAGAAATCAGAGCAATTTTGCCAGCGAAGAAATGCACAATTCACCTCATGTCATACGCCTGTGACCAAGAACAGGTTCACTTAGATTTATGCCATGCCTCCATCGACGAATAATTCTATACCGGTGATAAAACTACTCTCTTCTGAAGCCAATAATATTAGCTAATGACCGATCTCATGTGTATCTAGAAATCAAGGCATTTATTTTAACTGATAAAATGAAACTTGGATTTATATTTTACAGAACTTGGTAATCTCTAATTAATTGTTTACTTCCTTACTACTTGTATTGTGTGATGACTTATTAGAAACGTAATGTGATAGATCTATCTTGTCTTCTCCAGGTATATATGCTATTTCAAATCGTTCTTTGTCTTTAAGAAGATTGACTGTGGCATCGATACCCAACTTTGTAGTTAATAAGTTAACCTGATCGCTGGAAGGATCCAAACTGGAGCCCTTTGCATTAGGAATTATTAAGAGTCCTTTGTCTGCTTGACATCGGGTAGAGATAGCATATTCGATTGCGACTGGATCAGTCGGATCGATGTCATCATCAACTATTATAGCCATCTTTAATGATGGATGATTTGCGAACGCGGCCAACAGTGCGTTCTTAGATTCGCCTTCTAACCTTTTATGAATTTGTATTATTGCGGTTAACCAATTACTACCTCCGTCTGATAAGTGAACTGTCTTAGTAGAAGACACAACATTTTTTACTCCTTCATATAATTTTGCTTCCACAGGAAGTCCCATTAATAATCGGTGCTCAGAAAATCCTGGTAAAATATCTTGAAAGAAAGCATTATTTCTAAATCTGATTTTATCAAGTTCGAATACAGGTTGTTGTCTCTTTATGTCATATGTCCTGAGCATTTCTACCATCCATTCCTCTGCAGTTCTATCTTGAAGGATTCTGCCCTCAAGGATAATTTCGGAGTAGGTGGGAACATATAGACCTGAATAGTCACTTTTACTTAATGAAAGATCCCCTTTAAGCAGGGAATTTGCTAAAATCATTTCATCAAAACCATATGCAGCCTGGTATGCAGAAGCTATACTAATTGCAGGATGAACACCTACCACAATCGTAACTTTCAAGTCCTCTCCATGTTCCTTCGCAAAGGAATAGCATTTATGAAGATGACGTCCCTCTACCATTCTTATTACCATATGATTACGATCTAATCTAAGAAAACGATGAATTGACGAGTTTTGGTTTTCTGTTTCCTGATCTTTTGCGTAGACTATTGAAGATGTAATGTAATGACCTGCATCTTTTTCAAAATGCATTACGATAGGTAAATCATTCAAGTCTGTTGAAGAATTGTCATGGAACAGAGGTTTATCTTCAATCGTTTTCTTATAAGAGGCGTTTGTCAGTGATCCTATAATATGAGAATGAATTAATCCAGGCTCATCAGTCCCAAGAGCTAATGAAAACCTCTTTCTAGTACCCAAGATATTAGTCACGACACGCATTCCGCTTCCTTCTACATGTTCGAACAATACGGCTTGTTTTCGATCGAGCTTACGTGAAATAGCTGCTAACTCAAACTTAGGGCTAACTTGCTTATCTATTTTAAGAAGGTCATTGTGCTGCTCTAACAAATGTAGAAATCCATGAAGATCGGATTTACTGTACTTAGGAGTGGTAGATTCGCTGATCTTATTTGTCATATTTTTTGTATTCTATATCACTTTTGGTTAATATAAAGTCTGGACAAGAAACACTTTAGTGAATTGTCGTATCCATCTACCCTTAATTATTATTCAACTCTATATATTGTGTCAATGGGATTAATTGAAAAAAAGAAAAGGGTAACGTATTACCTTAGATCCTGATCTTCCAATTCGGCTACGTGTCTGGCTATTCCACGTCCAATGTAGTTAATCTTTCTGAGTCGAAACTACCTCGCCTTAACACGAAGAGTTTCATAGTTTCCAAATTCTGATATTATCATAGTATTCTCTCCATACTATTGATAAGTGATGATGTCGTTATTGGGTGTCAGAGAAACATGGGTAAATGGAAATGCCTGTGGTGTTCTAAAGTCCTGGAAGGAGAATCTTTTATGGATCTAGTTGGGGCCTCCATGAGGGAGGAAAGAGGACAACACGTACATGGTTGGGAAAATATAACTTTAATAGAGGAAAAGCCAGACGCTGCATTAGAGAATAAACTCGTGTCAGTCTAGTCCTCCATTATTTTATTTTGTTTATTGCCTTTGGATCATGATTTCAGCATTACAATCCTGATAGGTGCGTGATCTGCTGTAACTATTCATGATGAACTTCAATTATGTGATTAGCGCACCCAGTACAGGCCCAGTACAG
>JBOGPP010000104.1:0-9145 GCA_050748485.1 Nitrososphaeraceae archaeon
GATGGACTTCATATCTATACTACGGTGATAATCATGGTTGCTCTTACTACTATTATTGCTCCGATTTGGCTCAAAAGATCGTGTAGGAAGGACATGAAGATGATGCCCTAGCCGGATCTAGCGTGAAGGAACCTGCGACTTTATGAGTTTTTTTAAAGGGAGTTTAAATCAGTCTAAACCTTTATTTTGATTCCTGGTTTCGATGAATAATCGACGCATTATAAAGAATGATATTCATATCAAAGCATTAGTACAACTCAATTTAATGGATGATTAAACAGGCAATAGAAAATAGTCTGTAACAAAGGCACCTCGGTATTCATCGATGTTTTTCTAATAGAACCTGTCTACATATTTCTTATAAACAAATAATATAAGTTCATCAATATGAGCCTCACAAGAAAATCCACGCTACTGGCAATAGTGTCAGTTGCGTTCGTATGTACGGTAGTCATGAGCACCACCGCGCCTGCATTAGGCCTGACTAAATACTTCAATTGTACCACGAGGGCCGCAAACAAGCATTCTGATCTTACTTTGGAAGACGTAAATGAGTGCTATTACAAGATATTTGTAGGTGCCAGAGAATATTACCTGAATGAAACTTCAGTGTTGCAAACGCAGACTAAGTAATGTATCTGCATTGCTCAAAAAAAACTCGAAGCAACTTACAATTGTGCATGTTCTTCGATCACCTAAACTTTTTCAAGGAAAAGCATTCATGTTCGCTGCACGGTGCTAGTACCTGGTAGCTCGCTCCTTTTAATTTCATTTGCTTCAATATAACTTGAGGATGGGTTCTCGACTTTTGTTTTTACCGAAGTTAAATTTAATACCAAGTAACCGACTAATATAGTTAGATAAACGTGGCGCCTGACGGGCGAACTGACCTAGAAGAGGGATGAAGATTATCGCCACGTAATTAAAGAGAAGTTTGTGGATACAGAAGTTTATTTTATCTCATTAAATAGAGGCCGTAAATAGTTGAATTTTAATTAGCCTGTAATTAATCCAGCAAGTAATATTATATCAGAGTTATGGGTATTCTGGATCATCCACCATGTCAGAGAGCATAATATTCAAAGATAGATCTAAGCTATCGCCTAGGTATATTCCAACAGAGCTCCCTCATAGAGAAGGAGAGATAAACAGGATAAGGGATGTCTTTAAAGAGTCATACACAAACCCGGAAAAATTCCCTCTGTCGATAATACAACTGATTGGTCCTGCGGGACTTGGAAAAACATCTAGCGTTCTCAAGGCTTCCAAAATTATAGCCGAAGAATTTGCTAACCATGGCCGCTCACTCAATGTTGCCTACGTAAACTTGAAGCTCCAGGGCGGTAATAAGTATGGTATTTACAGATTTCTATTAGAAAAATTTGCACCTGATTTACCTTCACAGGGTCTTAGTGCGGAGGAAATGCTTAGATATCTTTTACATCATCTTCATTTGAAGAAGAAGTATGGTCTAATCGTATTAGATGAAATTGACTATTTGATCAAGACTACAAAAGACACGGGAATAATCTATGATTTGACAAGACTCAATGAATTTGAACCTGACAATTCATGTGATGTAAAGGGAGTAATATTTATTGCCAGAAGCAAAGAATTCCACGGCAAACTGGACCAAGCTGAAATAAGCACACTTGGCCGATTTCCAATGGAATTTTTTCCATATACACTTGAGCAGGTCACCGATATATTGGTCAAGAGATGCTCTGAAGCATTTAATGACATGGCTATCGGATCAGACATGATCGATGAAATAGCAAAGATGACGATAATGCCTCACAACCATAGTGACATACGGTTTGCGCTAGATCTACTTCTCTATTCGGGGAATCTTGCCGAGGCTCGAGCTACTGACAGAATAACACTAGACCAAATACGGGAAGTATATGGCAGAATAAGGACCTCTATGACCCCTGAGGACTTTAACGATCTATCAATGAATCAGACATATACGCTGCTGGCCCTCGTTAGAACTTTGAGAATGAAAAAAAGACATTATGCAGAACTTAAGGAGATACGACTTTCTTCCTTGGAACTAATGCAAGAATACAAATTGAAAAAGTTAGACATAGAAGACCACTTACATGATCTTCATACTAGAAAAATTATTGAAGTGAACTCATTGAGGGATATAGGAATACCATCTCAATCATTGGAAGAGCTCGAATCGATGATTCAAAGGAAAGTAAAGTTAACACGACGACATTGATTAACGAATACATATGAACCCCGTGGAGACTGTAGAAGTTGGGTTAGGGAGTATAGGAAGGGTGAAAATTTTGAAAGCCTTAACAGAGGAACCCAGGATGCTCACAATCTACGCATTGCAAAAGAAGACTCATCTTAAGAGAGAAGATATCAAGAGGAATCTCCGGGATCTCAAATCTATAGGTTGGGTAAATGAAAGCAGACTTGCCAACTCAGTCTACAGTCTAAACAGAGATAACGAGTATATTCAACATCTAGCTACATTTTTTCTAAACGTAGGGTATGTAGAGGAGAACGTCTATTGATCCTGAAGCTTACTCAATGCTATTTTACAGTGATGTGCACAAACCAACGAGTAGATAAATCTCGTCAAAAAAGGAATAACAATAAGATTTGTGAGACGGGTATACGTATAATAAATAATAGTTGAGGCTTAGGTTGAACGTTGTCCGATACTGTAGAAGCGCAGTAACAACAAGTTTTTGCGTCATTGAGGACAGCGGTAGCAGAAGAAAGGAGGCTAGACAAGGAAGCAACTTCACATAGTGACAGTCAATAGTTTTAGGCTCTCACTCCAGTTCTGGCATTAACAAGAAATATTCTGATGAGTCAGTTAGCCAGACAAAAAAGGAGGGTATTTAGACATTAATCCATAATTATTGTCCCATCATCCCCATCATTCCATCCGCCATTTTTTCGCCCATCATTGGAAAACATATGTTCATGCTCATTATATGTTCCATCCCTGCCTCAGTCATGTTATCTCCCATCCCCAACATTCCGTTCATCCCATCCATGCCGCCACCTGACATCATCATCTGTTGCCTCATCATATCCATCATCATATTCTGAGTCGCATTATCGCCTCCCATCCCATCATTGGCTGAATCACCATCTGCTGAACCAAACATGCCGAATATTGATCCAAGTAATTCATTGGGGGAAGTACACGTCATCGGCATGATGAATACTCCCATGTTAAATGGCATACTCGACATGTTGGCACTTTCACTGCCCATCATGCCCTCACCCATCATCATCATGTTTTCATTATCCGTTTCATTACTGCCGCCGTATCTAGAAATCAAATCCATAAGATCATCTTCTGTCGTCTGACCGGTTGCTACTGACACGAAGGATCAGAAAAAGGACCCAACGATTGCGGTAACAGCCAACGCCGAATACAACAAACCTGCACTTGGTTTATTCATCATCCATAAATTGGTGATGTCTTACTTAAGGAATAGCTATAGTTTATGACATGATGATTTGTCCGATGCATTCGGGATGAGTCTGCAGTTCTGGACCTGATGCTTTTGCTTGCAGCCTTAGGAAATCCGAAAGGTTAAATGTGTTCTTTCTGAGTGCTATCCGATTATGTCGCTTAATGGGTTTGCGAGAGGTTTTCCTGAACAGACAATCGAGCAGGCGATCGCAAGTATTCCTTTTTTTATTAGACAATGTCGAAGTGATGAGGCAAGAAGGGCGTTTCATTACCAGAATCCAGAGGACTTCGTACTAGGTGTAACTATTGGAAGTATCGTGACTTCTTTCGAAACAGCTTTCAAGATTGCAAACGGTAGACACTTCAACCAAAATGAGATCTCAGAGATAAATAAAGTAATAAATGCCAGATGCCTCGGATTTGTTCCGCCTTATTTGGGACACGATGACGTTGACATGATCCATAAATATATTTATGGTTTGGACTGAACTACAGTTTTGGCATTAGTTAGTTAGTCTGGTAGTATACGCCAACTGTGGTACTCTACTTTTGCTTCTTGAATGCTGTTTTTGTCGTTATCGCTTTGCTTTATGAAGTCTGTAAAGTTTGTCCTATCCATTATGCTGTTACAGTGAATACATTCCCATTTCATCTCGTCTCGTCTCACTGTAAAGTACCAATAAAGCCAACATTGTTTATATAACCTTCTTCTATAGTTCTAAAACAATCTTTCATCTAGACGCTATGCTTTTCGGATGTCTTTGATGTTCTGGCAGTAAAGATTCAATATGGGTTTTTGTCCGGCTTGATAAACTAATATGCAAACGAGAAAATAATAGCTGCAAATCCGAGAAAGGTAAGTATGAAGGATAAAGGGGCTATTCCTAATAGTATGGTGCATGCTGAAGAAGCAAACAGGATTATTACGATTGAGGGAAATCGGAACTTCTCTTTTTTCTGCTTAGGCTATCAGGTTTACGGCCAGTATATTCTAGTATGGTTAGGAAAATGAATATGCCTACGATAACAGAAGCGTCCACTTGAAGCAGCGTAGTGGGATCGATAGTTGTCATCTCCCGTCCTTGGTTGGGGTATCCAGCATTCTTGTTAGGTCTTTAGGCGTTACTAGTTAGGGAGTATCGTTTTCTCCCTCGTAATATCGTTTACGATATGACTTGCTGACTAAGCAAACAGCAGTTCATTATACCAATATTGGTTTATTAATAAGATTTGTAAAACTTGAATGTGCAGTCTAAAAAGGATAATACGGATTGTAAATTTATATTCATCACTGGCGGCGTTATGTCTGGTTTAGGTAAGGGAGTAATCACGGCTTCGGTAGCCAAGCTCCTGCAGCTATGTGGTTATAACGTTTCCTGCGTAAAAATAGATCCATACATTAACTATGACGCTGGAACGATGAATCCAACTGCTCATGGAGAAGTATTCGTCACTGAGGACGGAGGAGAATGCGATATGGACCTAGGAACCTATGAGCGTTTTCTTGATATCTCAATTTCAAAAGAGCATAACATAACAACAGGAAGGATATATTCTGACGTCATTCAAGCAGAGAGGGGTGGAAAATACCTAGGCCAATGTGTGCAGATAATTCCTCACATTACAGATAATATTAAAGAAAGGCTGAGGCAGATATCAAGAGAAAATAACCTAGACATACTCGTGGTTGAGTGCGGTGGCACTGTCGGGGACATTGAAAGCTTACCATTCCTAGAAGCGTTGAGGCAGTTAGAATTGGAAGTGGGAGATTCCAATACGCTTGTAATTCATGTTACACTTGCGCCTGTTCTGGATGTAGTCGGAGAACAAAAAACCAAGCCTACTCAGCACAGCGTACAAGAGCTGAGGAGAATAGGAATACAACCTGACATACTAGCGGTCAGGTGTACCTCACCACTAACCACTGAAGTTAGACACAAGATTTCACTCTTTGCAAGCGTACCAGAACAAAATGTAATTTCTTGTCATGATGCTCCTTCGATCTACAACGTTCCGGAGATGCTTCAAGAACAGCACATAGTTAGTGCCATAGGTAACAAGATATTGCTTAATCGGAGTTTGCCTCTCTGGGGTAATTGGAAGTCCGTAACCAGAGGTTTTTACAACCCCGAGGGATCAGTTGCGATCGCTATCGTAGGCAAATATGTTTCTCTTCCAGATAGCTATGTTAGCGTCTATCATGCGCTATCACACTCTGCGGCGCAGATTAGAAAGAAACTTCAGGTAGAATGGATAGAGTCTGAAAAATTTGAGCAGACCGACAAACCTCACAGCATCGAATATTTAAACAAGTTTGGCGGAATCGTGGTTCCCGGAGGTTTCGGCAAGAGAGGAAGTGAAGGAATTATCAGGACTGCGGATTACGCAAGGATTAGTAACATACCCTACTTGGGAATCTGTTTTGGATTTCAGCTTGCCTTGGTTGCATTTGCAAGGCATGCCTGCGGAATTAGCGACGCTGGCTCAGTCGAGGTAGACCCAAAAGCCAGACATCCAGTCGTGGAATTTATGCCTGAGCAGAGGGAAACTCTCAAACTAGGAGGCTCAATGAGATTGGGAAGTCATGAAATCAACATCAGAGAGGGTACAATGGCTGAGAGTATTTATCGTACAGACACTATTTACGGAAGACATCGGCATCGATATGAACTCAACCGAGGATACCTAGACATTTTGGAAAAAGGGGGCCTGGTATTATCTGGATTTTCAGACGGGGGCAAACGAACTGAAATATTGGAAATACCAAAGCACAAATTTTATTTCGCAACACAATACCATTCCGAATTTGGTAGCAGGCTAGGAAAACCAGAGAGGAGTTTTTTGGCTTTTGTAGAGTCCGCCTCAGCTAGAGCTTGAGCTCATAAATTCGTTGTCTAGCGTCACGAAGAGAAGTCTTTTTTTTCACATATCCGCGCGTGAGAAGATGTCTTAATGCCAACCTCACTGTTCGTTCTGGCAGCATAGTTCGGGTTGATAGATCCTTTTGACTTAGAGCACCTTCATACTCTAAGGTCTTGAGAAGTAACTTTGCACTCGGCGGCATACTCAACAAATCTTCAGCAAGTCTTACTTTTTTAGCAATAAGGGAGACTATAGATGAGTTTCCTGAAAGCCTTACCAGCTTAGCTGGAACCAAATGTTTGGAGCATTGAAGCGATTTCTTGATTCCCATCCTTGTGCCGCCATCAAGAACAATCTCACAATGATATCTACTAACTATATCGGCAACCTCTACTGTGGTATCATTTGGGATTATCAAAGGTCGTCTTGTGTTGTCCAATGAATTAACAGATACCACAACGAAGACCTGAGATTTCTGTAAGACCATTGGACCACCTGCGGACATTGAATAAGCCGTAGACCCAGTGGGGGTAGACAAAATCAATCCATCGCTATTATCGCGCCAGACAGTTTTATCATCTATTTTCAGAACATGTTCCATTAGCGTTGCACTTTTGCTTGGGAATACCGCCACATCATTGAGTACTGGTTCTACTTCCCTGCCATCTACCTTTACTGCAATTCTAAACACATGATCTATCTCGAAGTTTCCTTTGTCTATTCGATTGAGAGATGCTTCTAGATCGCGAACATCGAGTTGGGCAAGGAATCCTGTCGAATCAGATTCGTATATTCCCAGGACAGGGGCGGAATCTGTAACCATCTTATGAAAGTAATCCAGAATTCCTCGATCCCCTCCTGTCGAGATTATTAGATCAACATCTCTAGCGACACTATAGTCGCCATCTCTCATCAGCTGAACACTGAAGCCACCATAATCTAAGACTTTCTTGATCTGGTGAAGTAGTGTCGAATCTCTCGCCTGATTCACAGAAATAGCGACCTTCATAAGGATTAATATTTAAAATAAACAAGTCCAATTTAAATATGAAGAATCTCATACGAAATGAAAACAACCGAGCGAATTTATAATAGAATGCAATGCAATAACTAATACTGAGTAGTATGTGAATAAGTATCATGCTAAGGCCACGGATAAATAATTTTCATCGAGGAAATATTAGTGACATTTTATTCTGAGCACTTCGAAGGGAAGTAACTGGATTGAAACTCATGCATAATAGGCTTCCACCTGGTAAACACGCAACTCATTCTAATTTCTTAAAAAGAGTACCCAGACCGATTGCTTTAGACACTCAAAACGCAAGATTTCATTCATTGAATTTTCGCTGAACTGCAGGAGTGTGTTTTCCAAAGTATCGAGAGATGAGATTACAACTTCCACAAAACCTGTGGCATATGATCGTTGCATGAGGTGAATTCGAAAAATCTGCTTTTTCAGTGGGCATACAACCCAATTAAACGATTCCCTCGGATCGTACAGTTTAATCACTTTTGAATTTTGGGATGAAAACAGGATAAGATTTAAAGGATAGCTCATTTGTAGCAACTATTGGATGCCAAAAAAAAGGGCAAGTAGAGGCAGATCAAAGGGAGGAAAGGGAAGTTCAGGTACAGTGCATTGTAGTCAGTGCGGAGCGATGGTTCCTAGAGATAAGGCAAAAAAGGTGACTGGTCGAGTCACATTAGTAGAACCTACTCTAGCAAAGGAGTTAAAAGCCCAAGGTGCTTATATCGCACCATCGTCAGATGTTAAATTCTATTGTGTCTCTTGCGCAGTTCATCGAGGGGTAGTAAAAGTCAGATCTGAAAGTGAAAGAAGGAGTACCGGTAGATTAAGATAATAACTCTAGCTCGTCGTTGATAGCTGTTTGTTTACCTCCAATACTCTCTGAACTAGTGTAAAGCCGGCTACTATTGATACGATTATGACTGCCCACTGTGAAGATCCTTGGAGAGGTAGCATTCCAATTAAGGCAAGTATCAGGAGCCTTTCTGCTCTCTCACCAATACCAATTCCTTGTAGTGCAATTCCAAGCGACTCTGAACGAGCCCGAACATAGCTCACTAGGAGCGATAGGGAGATTGCAATCATGCAAGTTATTGGATTTGCAAGGGTTCCTACTGCAATTCCAAAGAATACAATCGATTCTGATATCTTATCATATATTGAGTCAAGGAAAGCTCCCCTTCTAGTGGTCTTTTTGGTTATGCGTGCAACACATCCATCTACCAGATCAAAGAATCCCGAGATGATCAGGAAAATCCCGCCCCCTATTGCAAAATAGTAAGAATATTGATGGTCCTGCACGGATGCACTTCCATAAATTACTGCGGCTACGACAGAAGTAGTCAAACTTAAACCCGTCCAAAAGTTTGGAGAAGGATTTATTTTCGAAAACTCTTTCCCTATACTGATTAAAAGAGGTTGGATCCGTTCCCTCAATCGGTTGAGCAAACTGCAGAAGTTCCTAGAGTTGCCGACAGTATAAATCTTCTTGACATTCTGTCTTTTTAGCTAAATTAGCGATGTTTCTCCTCTCACGCCTAGTTCAACTATATGAATAAAAGGTAAGTTTTGACACATCTAATGTTTCTTAATTCTTTAATAATTATAGGCAGTTGAGTAGTCTGAATATGTTGGTCGCAGAAGATGACCTGAGAGTAAATACTCATACTTTAGCCGACAAAGTTCTTATAATAGGTTTAGGCCAGCTTGGTCTTCCAGTAGCAAAATATGTGAAGGACAAAGGATTTGATGTATACGGATATGATATAAGTCAGAAAGCAATACAGCGTGCAGAAAAGATA
>JBOGPP010000105.1:0-3020 GCA_050748485.1 Nitrososphaeraceae archaeon
ATGCCTCTGGGTGTTGTAATGTCGATTAGATTCATAGTCCTGATATGGGCAATCCCATCCATACGTCCGTCTAATCTTATTTTTGTGACGCACCAAACCTACATCAGTGTAAATTTTTCCTAAATGGGATGGCGTATTCATATAAGATTTATCTATTTGCACAAATATTAATGGATATTTCTCTCTTTTAAGGTTTCAACGGACGTAGTCTGCGTTACCCAAGCGTCCAGTTTCTAAACTTTCCAACCATTAATGCGAGACTTCCACCTAGGCTTCTATTTTACAACCAGATTCTATTGAAACTCAGGACTATAATGTATAGAAACTGACTCTTTGGTTAAGGTCCCACGCTTCCTTCTTCTGCCTCAGCATACAATGTAGACTGAAGACGATATAGACATAAAGTTAGAAATCTCTCGAAGGCTAACCTAATTACTAACTGTAACGCATCTTCACTAACTTTCTATACCGCCTATTCTAATTCAATTCTCACCTTGTTTATCAGGTCCTCAGATGAAATTGGCTTAGTTATAAAGCACCCAATACTCCGTATTGAGTGGATTTCTCTCAAAGCTCGATAATTTATTTCACCTTCAGTCATGAAACAGATTCGCAAGTTCAGATCCAATTCTAGAAGCCTTCTGCTTATTTCAAATCCATCCATACCTGGCATATTGATATCAATAAGCAACAAATCATAGCTCCCTGGTTCGAAGTCGGACAGGAATTGCTCAGGACTATTGGAAGTATATACCCTAAATCGCAACGCTTTATTGTGTTTCAAAATAAGATCTGATTCCATTATCGTTTTGAAAGTAGTCGTGATATCTCTGTCGTCATCAAGGATTGCTATTTTCTTAAATCCGTTATCAGATCTGATCTTTGTGATGTCTTGTCTAACTTTCTGTGTCATTCCAAAATTATCCAACTTAATACTTCACTAGGACTTCCTAACTTCTACGCGGTTAGTCCCAAAAGTTCCATTTAGTTTAAAAGTCAACTCTCCCCTGTAAATTACATTAAAATATGACCGGAAATCAATATTTTTCATAGCATGACTATAGCCCTCAAGTTTTTTACTGTCAAGCAGTCTATTTAATGATTCTTAAGGAAAGAACCTTAGAATTCAAGGGCATTGCTTACTATATTACAATCCAAGCGTCAATTTATTATTTGTAATAGCCGGCACTAATCAACCTGCATCTCCATTAAGCAAGCTGTAAGAGGAGAGACAAGAATATAGTACTATGCGATTTTCCCGATTATTGTCCGAATTATGGCTAAGGATATGTAGTAACACTCATGAGAAAGTCGAATCAGAACAAGCCGTTAGGATGAGAACGCTCATTTTCACGACAGCTCTAGCGCGAACAGGAATTTCAGTATATTGGGAACTAAACCAAGCCCATTACGATAAAGCTATCACGGATAAGCACATTCGGAATTTGGCACGTGAAACGGGTCAAATTAGTCGGGAAGCATTAATTGAAACAGGAGGGCCATCTGCAGTCACACTAAGGCCTCCAAGGTCATGATGACGAGTCAAATCAAGAACAAGAATATGGACAAGCTAAGGAGAATAATGATAGTCGATGATGAGCAGGACGTCACCTTTTTATTCAAGATAATACTGGAAGGTATACATCAAGAACTATCTTTCTGCTGCAAAGTAGATTCTTTTAACGATCCATTAGTTGCGTTGGAGAATTACAGAGAGGGTCTTTATGATCTGATAATTATAGACGTAGTGATGCCCAAAATGGATGGATTTAGGTTATACAAGGAAATAAGAAAAAAAGATAAAAAAGTGAAAGTTTGCTTCTTGACCGCGGGTGAGATGTACTATGAGGAGTACAGAAAATACGTGTTTCCTGAAATTTCCGCAGATTGGGTTATACGGAAGCCGATCTCTAATGATGATTTGGTTAGAAAAGTAAACGGGTACTTTGAAATCTAATAATTGTTATTTAACTACAATGTGTTATTAAGATGAAAGTGGATCTAAGAGGAATTGTAAATGATGGTCTAAGGACATTAACGAAAGCTCGTTTAACGGTTCCGATACAGACCTCAGTTGTAAAACTATTTACAAGCAAAGCAATTACCAAGGTTTCATCACTGTTCAGTTATTGACTTTGCAAATTATTCATCAGACATGTAAACTCTTGTTAGATTGTTAGGAAAGATGTGATGTGAAAGATCCTGTCTAGTTAGTATCCCCTTTAATTGCTTTTGAATCACACCTCCGATTGCTAATTTCACAATCATTCCATTGGAGATTAACCGTGAATCCCCGTGGTGCGATGATCATTGATATTTCAGTAAACATGTGGGATCATTGGTACTCCGGATTAATTCGCTCGTAACGAGTATGCAATGTCTTGAGTACGTTAGTACGATAGCTTGCAACAGCATGCACTGTGCGTTTGTTTCAAGCTAGCTTGCCTGAGTCTATCCATTTAATAGATTCCTTGACATTCTTTTGTTCATACCATTACCGCAACGTCTAGATTACTATTTGAATTTACCTGAAAATCAGTTACACCACAATGTAATTGAGCTTTGACAAGCGCTACGGTTCTGTCAAGAGGTTTATGGAAGAAGATGTTTTCTGCGGACCTCAAGTTTTTGCAGACCTCAAGTAAGTGCCATTTTATTCAAGGTTGGTTCCTGAGGTTCCGCTGTCAACAGCCACCTTCGATGATTCCTCACTAAAATCCTCGAGATATATTTCCATGTATCTTTTCAATCTCTCCCATGATTTACGTATATCTTCATTTGCTGGTTTCTTGATGGCGTACTTTCCTGCAAAAGGGATTTCCTCGATCTCATTGGATCTCAACGTTCGAAGACTTTGAAAATTCAGATTTCTGGGTGTATCCTCGGCGAAATCATTACCTAGACCTCCTCGTAGTTTATCGGGAGGGGTTAGCAACGAATCCTCACCGGCAATTGGTTCAGTATCATTTAAGTACCACCTTCTGACCTCCTTTTCAACGCTCTGTGCTTCCGCAGATGAA
>JBOGPP010000106.1:0-68033 GCA_050748485.1 Nitrososphaeraceae archaeon
TGAGCTGAAACATGAATTATGATCGCACAAAATTAAAGAAAATTTGATAGGAGCACCCCCTTTTTTCTATAAGCAGCTTCCACAAGTTTTGAAACCTAGATTAGGCTTCCGGGTCCGGTGGGCTTCGATCCCACAACAACTGGCTTCGGAGGCATGCGCTAATTGTATCAGCACCCTCTCCTGACTAGGTGACGGACCCACCTCATACTAGCTCAGAATTTCATATTAAAGCCTTTATACATTGTTAATTGTGCCATTTTCAATAATTTCGGCTTTCATATTGATATTATGCTTAAGATCGCAGCATATTTTAGCAATAATTACATTTTCTGATATCAAAACTGTTATATTGTAATTATGCTTACTTTAAACCGTGTATGTAAAGTTAGATCAATTGGAAATAATGGGTACGCATTTAGAAGAGGTGAAGGTAGGTGATATTCTCTCTTTTGAAGCACTGATCAGGAACCCTCTGGATTGGGATCATTTTTTCGAGCGGATTGAAATGTTGAAGTATCACAGAAACACACCGTTTACCGTAGTCACGCGGGAAGGCGATAGAATTCAGGGATTTGGCGAAATCATTTCTGCAGAGAAGTGGAGAAATGGTATACACTTTGGGTTCAAGATCAAGGTAAAGGTTAAAAAACAGAAATCATTGAGCGACAAGAGAGTGCATGAAAAAGTTACCAGTCAACCAGTAGTACCAGAATTGAGTCCTTTGTCTTTCTGAAGCCTTCAAAGAATCATGTAGATTTTAAATCTTAGGATACTTTTTGAGGGCTATATCTAGATCGATAGTGCTATGTCGACTAAATCCGTGGATAGTTGTAAACAAGACATAGGGACTGCAAGCCACTTTGGAAGAAGTCGGTCGATTCTAGTCTTCACCAATATTCGCTGCTTTTCTTGATTTAAAGAATGTTTAAATAAATAAATCTATTTCATATCTAAATCATTTTGCGGCATATTACTTCGTTTGCGGTTGACATCGACGGGACTATCACTGAGAACGGTGGAGGGATGCTTCATCTACCAGCTGTCCTCGAGCTCCGAATTCTCGAGAGAATGGGTTTTAGAGTAATTTTTGCTACCGGAAGATCATCGTTTGAAGCATATACGTTGGCTGTTTTTGCTGGAACGACGAAGATAACAGTTTCCGAGAATGGTGGAGTCATCACCAAAACTCCAGAAGAACATTTGGTCTTAGGAAATAAGAAAATATGCATGGAAGGGTATAATGTACTGAAAGATCGTATCGACGGCGTTAAAAATAAGCCAGTTTTTGGGCGAATGTCCGAAGTTGTCTTATGCAGAAATTTTGATATCGACCTTGCTCAACAGATTTTCAAAGACCATAAACTTCCTTTGTATCTTAGCGATAGTAAATACGCGTACCACATTAACCAAGTGGGGGTAGACAAGTTTACAGGGTTGACCGAAGCGCTACAAGTTCTTGGGCTTCAAGCAAGGGATTGTGTAGCAATTGGAGATAGCGAGACTGATATTCCCCTTTTTAAATCGTGCGGTTATAGTATTTGCTTAGGACATGCTGAAGAAAAGGTGAAGCAGAATGCAACTCAAGTTGTGTCTGCTAAGCACGGCGAAGGACTTGTTCAAGCCATTCAGTTTGTGTCTCAAAAATTTTTTGAGCTGCAACCATGAGCTTAAGAATTCTTAGACAGGAAGCGGTACAACTTTTAGAAAAAATACTGTCGGATAGAGACATTGACGACATAAATTACACCCTTACAGAACCCACGAACAGTGAATTCGGAGAGCTTACCAGCAATATTGCGTTCCTGCTTGCTCAACGATTGCGTAGTAAGCCTTATCTCATTGCAAGGGATTTGGTAGTATCTCTTTCAATACAACTAAAAAAACAAAGGACAAAGGGGTCACTACTCAAGACAATTGAAGCCCATCACTCCGGCCATATTAATTTCAGGGCTGCTTGGGATGTATTTCCGAAAGCAGTAATCAGTGAAATAGTAGATAGAAGTTATGGAAAATTTAACTTTGGAGGAGGAAGACGGGTCATTATTGAACATACAAGTGTAAACCCTAACAAAGCGCTACATGTAGGACATTTGAGAAACATGATTATTGGAGATGTTTTATACAGAATTCTTTCAGCTGTAAATTATGACACAAGCGTACTCTACTATGTAGACGACTCTGGCCTTCAAGTAGCCGACATAGTTGTAGGATTTCTTTATGCTGGATTCCCCATCGAGCCCCCGGATCCAAAAACAAAGTTCGACCAGTATTGTGGGAATGAAGTTTATGTGAAAATTAATGAAATGTACACCAAGAACCTAGATTTCCAACAAAAGCGAAGGTCAGTTTTGAAAAGCATTGAAAAAGGTAGCTCTGAGTTATCAAAGTTCGCGAAGGATATCAGCCTACGCGTGTTGAGGGATCAACTGAAGACGTGCTGGAGCCTAAAAGTAAGATATGATCTACTCAATTTCGAATCAAACATTGTAGCTTCCAAGCTGTGGGAAAAAATGTTCGAAGCCTTAAAAAATAGAGGTATAGCTGTCCACGAAGATGAAGGAAAAAATAGAGGTTGTTGGGTGATTAGAGGATCCGACGGAGACGACGACAAGGTGTTGATTAGAAGCGATGGGACCCTGACATATATTGCCAAGGATATACCATACGCTGCGTGGAAACTGGGTTTATTTTCTGACCCCTTCCTTTATTACGCATTTTCAGAGCAGTGGGACACTTCAATTCTCTGGGCAGATACCCTTGACAAATCGGTCGGTTCTACGCCAAGACGACCATTTGGGGGTGCAGAGAATGTAATTAACTTGATGGACTCGAGGCAATCGAAGCTACAAAATATAATCTCTAGTACCCTCTCGGCCATTGCTGATTATGACCAAGAACGGTATATGCATTTAAGCTACGAACCGGTTACACTTAGCTCTCGGACCGCTAAATCGTTAGGTATCGACATTGGGAATACGTCTGCTCATATGTCAGGCAGAAAAGGAATTTACGTTGGCGCAGATCAGGTTATGGAAAGAGTTTACAAGAAGGCAAAGGAAGAAATCCAGAGTCGGCATCCGGATATGAGCGACTCAGAACTATCTGATATTTCTGAAAGTTTAGGTAGATCTGCCGTCCGTTATAATTTGATTAAACAGGATTTGGAGCGGCCGATAGTGTTCGACCTGGAGGAGTCATTGAGCTTGGATGGTGACAGTGGGCCATATTTGCAATATGCATTCGCGAGATCTCAAAGATTGCTCGAAAAGGGAGAATTAATACATCCAAGCTTCAATCATACTGAACTTTTACATGATAAGGAGGTAAACTTGATTCGAGAATTGTCAAAAATGGACTTGATTATCGAACAATGTTCATTACAAATGAACCCAAAGCTCGCAGCAAAGTATGCTCATAATCTTGCCGTAGCGTTTAATTTATTTTATGAGCAGGTACCCATTCTGAAGGAGACTAAAGGATCTCTAGTATCTGCAAGGCTTCTATTAGTCAAGGCCTTCAACATCGTGATGAGACTAGTGCTAAACTATCTTGGTATTGATCCATTGAATAGGATGTGATGTTCAAAATTTTATGATAGCCTGCGGTATTCCCAAAAGGTATACACTGTCAATTCATGTTTTGCTCTGAATTTATACTCAAATGTGTGACAGCCGTTGATCCTATTGGTTACTGTCGGGAAAAAGGAGTGCGTCTAACTAGGTATGAGCGCTTGTGAGTTCCATTGAATCATAAAACTATGCAAAACCAATAATCAAGCATATCAAGAACGTTCTCTATTATTAGATAGCACTCAATAAAATTAGGAAACTTTCGATAAGAGGCGAAGGAGTATTATATCAATGAGAACTCTATGACACTTTCGTGTAACAAAACATGATAAATATACTAGAATCAGTTGCGGGCGGTTACTATTCCATAAGCACAAAAGAACCAATAGAGATCGATATCTATTGTTCATTTCATTTTTTGCACCAGAAACACGAATCCTCATATTGCTCCCCCCTGTTAGCTGATATGGCGTTCCCTTTAATTAGCAACTTTAATTGAAAAATGACATTTAAACGGAACCATGAGAAGGACTCTCAATTCTGCAGTCATTTGATATTTTTTGAGTAACATTTTTTGTTCCTTATTGTTTCAATCTGCAACCCACATTGATTCCTCAATCGTATTAGTGCAGTTAGGTAGCAGTGAGGTAGCAGTTGGGTCCAGGTAATTATGGCTAAAATCCTCTTGACATCCAATCTACTGGATGTCTCGGTGTTGATTTTCCATCATATTCATCTGCAAAATTTAGTGCAATTAACCATCCAAAGAAAATGCTGCAGATTGTTTCTGAGAAGAATAACCTCTGAGATATGCTTCGACTGTAAGGGTCGTATTGTACAGCTCATCTGCTTGGGAGTGGAATGTAAATGACGATCTCCCATTATTATCGGTTAGTCCACTAAAGAAATACGTAGAAACGCCACTTCCATTTGCTATCCAACCATCGATGCTAACTCCAGCAAGTTCAGCTGATGTCTCTGAGTCTAACGCAGAAAAATTAAGGTTTAGGGTTGTATTGCCAGATTCTTGAGCTGAAACACGGAGAACAAATTCTTTCAATTCTAATATTCGTGCAGTTTCATTCAGAACATTTTGGGTGACATTGAGAATGACCTTATTCATTGCTACTGAAGTGAGTGCACCGATGGTAACAGGATTAGTAGTTGTGATAGTATCATTCATCCTTGAATTGGTTGTGTTTTGAAAAGTGGAAACTGCCAGATTTTCCTGGCTAATATTTTGGATCAATGATTGTACCTGCTCTTGAGAATTAGCATGTGTACAGAATAGTGCGAGAGGACAAATCAGGTATATAATTAGCGTAATTAAACTGCCGCGCATCAATTTAAATATTCTATAGGCTACTTCAATCTGTTATAAAAATACTGGCAATCTATAGACTGTCATTTGGCTCATTAGGGGGGTTATCTGATCAACAGAGAGTCTATAATATTTTGGGCCGTTCTGGGATTGAAATAGGCTGATGGTTCAGCAGAATACGAAACCGCAATCCATTTGTTATCTTTAACTGTCCACGCCTGAGTCTGTTTACCTTCTGACTGATTCCCAGCTATAGTGTATGTTATTTTGTAGGCTGGAAGTCCTGAAACTATTGTAGAAACAGCTTCTTGCAGAGTAAAGCTATTTAAATTTCTCGCGAGAGTTAGAACGGTAGAATTAGTGAATTTATCGAGCGAATCAGGTTCCATGTTGTGAGGAGATGATACAACAATGTTTGCATTTTCTGCATATCCAAGTGTTCCGTTAATCCCGGTATGGTAAAAGTCCACGAGTATATTGTTACCCGAAATATTTCCAAGTTGCTCAAGTACATTCCAATTTGAAGGGTATTTGATTCGGACGCTCGAACTCGTATCTTCAAAAATCAAATAATTAATGTTGCTTGAATTCTCTTCAAAGTCAAAGAAAACTTGTCCTATAACAACAAATCCATCCTATATTTCCAATGAATTCAATATCACAAACAATAACCCGCCAAATAGGGCCGCCCAAATAATAAAGGAATTCAAATCTAGTTAGTCCCCTACTACGAATGAAGCTTTTTGATCCAATTTCAATATTCCTATTTCTGTGGTCGTGGTAAATTAGACTATGATTTACATTTGGATTAAATAGACTAGAACATTATAAAGATTAACACAGTTGATTATAGCATTCAGACAGATCGTCATCATAGCCTATATGACTGGAATCTTATGGCTGAGGAGAAATCCACTTTCGATGTTGTTTTCAGCGATAAGTCCATTCTCAATTCTATTTGTCCTTTTTGTAGTAAGCAATGGTGAGTATACGGACCTTGCAATCGCAGGAAGTCTTGTCATGGCAACTGTTGGTTATGGCCTAGCGCTCGGACAAGATATTTCATTTTACAAAACTGAATACAAAATTCAAGATATCTTCGTCGCAGCACCAGTGTCCCCCCTCACATACATGACTGGACTCGCATTGTCCGAATTGTTGTTTGGTCTCCCTGCATTGATCGCGCTTACAACCTTAGCCGCATTGTTCGGAGAGAATTTATCAACTTTGCCATTGCTGATTTGTAGCATACTCTTGACTTGGGGGGCAATGTCTGCAATGGGTTTTTTCTTGTCTTCTCACATGCTACATATGCGAAATGCAACACAAATTATCTCTTTTGTAAATGTGATACTAGCGGTAATTCCGCCAGTGTATTATTCTATCGAACGACTTCCGTTGAATCTCCAATACTTTGCTTATTTGGTGCCTACGACTCACGCATCTTTGATGATACAGGATAGTATGGGACTCGTCACACCCGAAGCCTGGTCAATATACTTGGGATTAGCAGTTCAATCCGCATATCTGATAGGCTTTTTAGCTTTAGCCAGGGCGCGTGCAGTTTGGAGGGATTTGTAGTGATTCGCTTTAATGCCCCACGCCTAATCTTCTCTTTCATATGAAGATTTTGGGAGTCCAAGAACGTGGGCCGTATAATACGCAATTTTCTTCAAACATCTAAATTATTATCTAAGCATACCATTTCCTTAAGATCGTTATATAGAGTCAGAAATTCTGTACCCTTGACAGTCATTATAAATTCAAGAAAGTATGGATCGAATGAGATAAGGTCGTTGTACTCTAATTCGATTAACCCTTCAGAAATATATGAACTGTATTTATCAAGCATTTTCTCTATCTTCTGAATCTTCAATCTTCCTGTGCAATCCGAGAAGGAGAGTATATCCGCCACTAAATCTAGACCGTTGTACATCGGTTACGATACTCAAATCATACCCGAAATAAAAGGAGCACCCAGACAAATATGAGAATATTGTGACTCACATTTCCCTAACCAGCCTTTTATGTTACATCGATCAGGCATACGATAAAGGAAGAATACAATTTTACTAGGAACAATGCAATACGTTAGTTGAATAGTTCTGTCTATCTATGAAGAAAATGGAATCAATTGGTCAGTAGCCTAACCTCTTTCGTTCTCGATTTACATAATTCTTATTCATGTATTCCTCTAATACTTTCTGTGGAGTCATTTCCAGCTCAATAGCCGCCTGGATTACAAAATGCAGTATGTCAATCAATTCAGTCTGCGCCTTGCCAGTTTCAAAGATAGTAGGTTTTTTCCACCACTTCCAACTAGTGAGGTCTTGTAACTCGATGGCCTCGTGAATGACCGCTGTCATAAGTGCTGAAACCCTTTCATCGGTCTTTTTTGGATACCTATCTAGTCCCAAATAATCCACTAATTTCCTCTGTTCGTCAAAAATCTTTTCTAACGCATCTTCATATTGATCCATTCCAATCTTAGTCAGTTCTCCTGCCTATATGAGAACTTCTAAGCAATGGAAGGTATGGGCAAAATTAAAGTTATAGTATACTATTTTATAGCTGGACTACAAAGGAACCTTTTTATTGTAGCCTGTATGCTTTCACTTCCAAAGTGATTAATTGAATTGTCATCCCCTGCAGCATCACAGCAATCCAAAAGACCATTGACCACATTACAGCGTTCAGTAAATAGGCGAGTGGCAGTACGATTGAAAAGTGAAATAGAATATCGAGGGAGGATGAGCAATGTAGATACCTATATGAATTTGATATTGGTTGATGCTGAGGAATTCAATCGACAGGATTTGTTAGCAAATTATGGAAAGGTAGTAATTCGCGGAAATAATGTCCTATTTATAAGACTGGAAAAGGACCTTTAATGGTAATCTTGTGAGAATTAAGGTACATGGGGAGTAATGGTAAGAAGGTATATATTCACTTCAGAAAGTGTAACAGAAGGTCACCCTGACAAGATATGCGATCAGGTTTCAGATTCTATTTTAGATGAGTTTCTTGCAAGTGACTCAGAGTCTAGGGTCGCTGTAGAGTCGTTAACTTCAACTGGAATAGTTTTCGTCGCAGGAGAGGTAACATCAAGACGAAGGGTCGATATACAGAAGGCGGTGAGAACAGTAATACGTGAGATCGGATATGATCGGCCTGAATACGGGTTTGATTCCGAATCTTGTTCAGTGATCGAATCTATACACGAACAAAGTCCCGATATTTCTTTGGGAGTAACTCCGAGTAAGCAAAGAGAGCAGGGAGCAGGTGATCAGGGCCTAATGTTTGGATATGCAACTAATGAAACCGCGGAACTCATGCCGCTACCTATTATTATGGCCCACAAACTCTCAATGAAGCTGTCTGCGCTCAGAAAGCAAAAAAAACTTGGTTGGATTAGACCTGATGGTAAATCCCAGGTTTCAGTGGTTTACGAAGGTACAAAGCCGGTGAGGATAGATACTGTAGTGATTTCAACACAACATGCCCCAGACATAAGCCTGAGCCAATTGAGGGAGGAGATTGTAAGTAAGGTGATAAAGGAGATCTGCTCAGATTGGATAACTCCAAATTCGAAATTCTTGGTCAATCCGACTGGGAGATTTGTCATAGGCGGGCCTATGGCTGACACTGGTTTGACCGGAAGGAAGGTAATCGCGGACACTTATGGGGGTGCCGGCAGACATGGTGGAGGAGCATTTTCAGGCAAGGATCCTTCTAAAGTTGATCGGTCTGCATGCTATATGGCTAGGTATATAGCTAAGAACATAGTGGCTGCTGGGCTTGCTGACAAATGTGAAGTACAACTCGCGTACGCAATCGGTTTGCCCGATCCTGTTTCTGTGATGGTGAATACCTTTGGAACGTCTAGAATCGACGACGAGCTAATCGAGGGACGAGTCAGAGATTCGTTTGAAATGAAGCCCGCGGATATAATTCGGATTCTAAATTTGAAAAGGCCAATTTATAAAAAGACAGCAGCATACGGCCACTTCGGAAGAAACGAACCTGAATTTACATGGGAGAGGATTGATAAATTGACAGATTTGGCTCGTGGAACTATTAATAGCTGACATGAACATCATAGCCCCAGCTAAGAGATGAAGATTGACTATTTGGAATTCGAATATGCTATAGTTTAGACCATCCAGAATGTTAACATTTACAATATGTGCTAACTATTCTTGTGAGACTTGATTGGCCATGGTTAAGAAAGTCGTTCTCGTCACCGGTTCATCAAGGGGGATTGGGTTCGCCATATCTAAAGAATTTGCTGAAAATCAGGGGTCTACTGTGTTAGTATGTTCTAGAAATATCAATGATGCTATCAGAGCGTCACAAAGGATTAAAGGAAATACTCATGCTGTTCAATTGGATGTTACGAAAGAGAAAGACATCAAATCAGTTGTGAGAGCAGTCGAATCAGATTATGGGGGTATAGATACACTGGTGAACAGTGCTGGGTACAAGTTCGATAGGGCGATCTGGTACAAGAAGTATCATCAGATGACCGATCGGGCTTTGGACGCTATTTTAGAAGTTGATCTCAAGGGCACAATTCATATGACTAGAGCATTCCTTCCGAGCATGATAAGGAAAACTAGTCGCTCCGGTGGTGCTTCAGGCGTAATAATTAATATCGCTTCTACTCCTGCCTTGTCAGGTCAAAAGGAAGGGGCACCTTACACTATAGCCAAGGCAGCCGTTGTTGCTGTGACCAAGCACATCGCATTAGAATATGGAAATAAAAAAATTAGAGCGTATACTCTTGCATTAGGAAATATTGCAACAGATGCCACGTATTTTGCTATGACGAAGCGAGACAGGAATAAGGCAGTTAGTGAACCGGCGATGAAAAGATGGGGTTCTGTGGAGGAGGTCGCCAAAGTAGCAGCATGCTTAGGGAGTGAAAGCTTTTCGTATACTACAGGAAATACTATAGTAATCGACGGCGGTAAAGTCATTGTTTAAGAATCATATATCCAGTTCGGGAATAATGAAAGAGAGATATTCAGCGAATGGCCTTAGATAGCTAGATGGTTGCGAGTATATTAGGGAGGATGCAAACTACTCCTCTGTTGACGTCAAATTGAAGGTCAAAAGTTCCTCCCTTAGAAAGGGATATACAACTGGGACCTCAGCTGCGGCTGCCACCAAAGCAGCATTGATTCGACTTCTATTGGAGAAGGAAGTAAAATGTGTGGAAGTTGCATTACCAAAGGGAGGAAAGATCGTTATATATATTGAATGGACTCAAGTTGGTAACGGATACGTGACCTGCGCTGTCACGAAGGATGGTGGAGACGACCCAGATGCCACCCACGGCGCGCAGATCCTGTCTACTGTTTCATTAAACAATAACGTCGGTGCTATCCAAATAGATGGAGGACAAGGAGTTGGACGTGTAACAAAGCCTGGTTTAGGACTTCCAATAGGAGCAGCTGCGATAAATCCTGTGCCATCCATGATGATCAAGGCAGCTGCTTTGGAGATTGCAGAGAGGCTGCTTGAAACAAGAGGAATTAGTGTAACAATATCGGTACCAACGGGGGATGCCATAGCGCAAAAAACCGATAATCCGCGGTTAGGGATTCTGGGTGGAATATCGATACTGGGAACAACGGGCATTGTTATTCCCTATTCCACGGCTTCGTTCGCCGCATCGATCAGACAAAGCTTGGATGTAGCACTAGCTATGGGTGTTGACACAGTTGCGTTAACAACTGGAGGTAGGAGTGAAGAGTTCGTTAAAAAGCTGTATAATGACAAACTCCCAGAACATTCCCTTATACAGATGGGGGATTTTGTAGGGTACGCCATAATGCAGTGTCGAATCAAGAAAGTGAAGAATGTCATCATCGCTGGCTTTATTGGGAAGCTTACTAAAATAGCGATGGGAGTAAAACAGACTCACGTAAAAGGTTCACACGTTGACATGGAGTTCATGGCAAATCTTGCGTCGGATTGTGATTGCTCCTCCGATATTCAATCCAAAATACTGAATGCCAATACAGCGCGTCACGTTCAAGAGATAATAAATGCACATAGAATATCAGGGTACTTTGACATGATATGCAACCGCGCTCATACAGCATTGATCAAAGATAACGAACCTTCATTGAATCTCCAAATTGTAATGTTTGATTTCGATGGAAAGGTGTGTGGCTGTTACCCGACAAAAAAATTATAACCTCTCCTTTTTATATTGGAAATAGATAATTCTCTCACACTCATTATGGCAACAGTGGATGGTCATGTTTGAACGAAGATTCAGAAAAGTATTGGTTAATCAATAATATTCAGCGATGATCATATCTTAAACTTCATCTACTGAACCGGTGATTATAACCCAATTCCACAAGTGTGCTAAGGATGATATCTTAGTGAATCCTGCCTGAACGTAAGCTCTAGCAAAAGGGTCAGAGATAGGAGTTTTTCCTGTATCTCAATCGCGTAGATTTCAACGGTTCTCTCACTATGAATAGGAATAAAAGAGGGTTTAGTGACCCAACCCCAATAGGATACAATCTGAATCACAAAAGACCTACAGTCATTAGTATAGTAGCAATAACCAAGAATGGAATTAGAATAGCCAAGAATATAAGAAGCAATTGGCCTGATGCTGAGATTTATGTTCCCAAGAAGCACTATGAATCATCAGATGACATTCAATGGTTCGATGAAGCCACCTCGCTAATTATAGAGAGGCTTTTTAAGACCAGCGGTGCGTTAATCTGCATTTTTTCTCTTGGAGCCGTGATCAGACTTATTGCTCCATTTATAAGTAACAAGAAATATGACCCCGCAGTTGTAGTTATTGATGATAAGGCAAACTTTGTCATTAGTGCGTTATCTGGTCACCTGGGCGGGGCGAATTCGTTAGCAACAGAGCTATCTACCTTTTTCGAAGGAAGCAAGGCCGTTATAACGACCGCTGCCGACGTCAATCAAACTATAGCTGTGGACATTCTAGGGAGGGATCTAGGATGGACAATAGATGACTACGATACCGTTACCCCGGTAAGCGCTTGCATGGTCAATGATATGCCTATAGGACTTTACCAAGACTCGGGAGAACGAAATTGGTTGTCAATGAAAAGCCTTCCTCGAAACGTCAGACCTTTATTAGGACTTTATGATCTGAAATCTACAGAATTCCGTGCTGGCTTAGTGATTACAGATAGGATTCTAAGAGACAAGGAAATTTCATCTAAATCTGTAATCTATAGACCTAAGAGTCTTGTCGTAGGTATCGGGATACATTTGGACACCTCTAAGGAAACGATCGAATCGGCAATACTTCAGGTATTCAAAGAAAATTGTTTAAGTTTCAAAAGCATAAGAAATCTAGCTACAATTGAGAATAAAGCCGAGGCGAGAGGATTGCTTGATTTTTCAAGATTATACCAAATTCCGATAGAAGCCTTCAATGATGACCAGCTTTCTAGAATACATGTTCCTAATCCTTCGGAACTAGTGGGACGGTTTCAAGGCACGAAGAGTGTAGCTGAAGCGGCTGCGCTATTGAGCTCCAGTGGTGATCTGGTGGTCCCCAAGCTTAAATTTCCCCCTGATCTTACTCTGTCTGTTGCTAGGATGGAATTTAAATAGTTGAATAAAGCGATGCTGATTGTAGATAGAGGCAGCAAAGAGCCAGAAGTCAAAGAAGAGCTAGAAGTTATTTGTTCAACCATTAGCAGGAATCATCCTGGCTTGTACAGTTATACAACGTACTGCTTTTTGGAAGTGGTTCCACCCTATATAGAAGACGGAATTTCGAACTGCATCGCCAATGGCGCCGACTTCATCACTATCATTCCGTATTTTCTATATCCCGGTATGAAACTGAAAGATTCTGTGATGAAAGCCGCATCGATATCGAGGAGTAAGGATATTCGTGTTGCTATCGCTAAGCCACTTAGCAAGAACACAAAGATGGTCGAAGTCATATTAAAAAGAGTTCATGAAACTAAGCGAGAGAACTCCCTACAGTTGTCTGACTTTGAGTGCGACTTATTGCTTATTGGTCATGGTAGTAGTGATAGAAGGGCTAGAGAAGCGTTCGACTACATGGTTGATTTGCTTAGACCTAATTTTAGAACGGTCCGTTTCTGTTTCTTAGAGCTCGACGAACCTGATATTATGGAGGGAATAAGAGGTTCCTTGGCCGCTCTACCTAAATGTCTTTTGATAGTTCCATATTTTCTGCACAAAGGAGCTCACATTAAATATGACATAGTGCGAGAAATCGGTACGTCGATCAGGGAACAAAATCCAGCTAACGTGTACCTCACAGAGCATTTAGGAGCTGATGGACAATTAGTTGATATAGTCTTGGATAGGGCAATGGAAGTTGAGCGAGGAATCTTACCCCAAACCTAATTACTACAACGCAGATCATGGTCTGCGCAAGATGTCGACGAAAGCATTTGAGATCGAGAATGAGAGTTTCGCCATAATAGATAGCGAAGTGGGAGTACATACCTATGATGAACTTGAATGGGCAATCGTGAGAAGGGTAATTCATGCAACGGCTGATTTTGATTTTGCAGGGAAAGAAAAAATCACATTTCATGGAGACGTATTCGCATCAGCTTTCAAAGCGATTGAGCATGAATGCCACATTATCTCTGATGTAGAAATGGTACTTTCAGGTATAAACAAGCAATTGACCAAGGAATTAAATCTGAAAACCTTGTGTAGGATTTCGGATATTTCCGTCATTAAATACTCTCGTGACAATAACCTGACCCGATCTCAAGTGGCAATGGATTTTTCAGCAGCGCAGATTCAAAACGGCATAGTGGTTATAGGTAATGCTCCTACAGCACTTTTTCAACTAATATCCCTGATTAGGGAAAACAGAGTAAAGCCTGCTCTCGTAATAGGAATTCCTGTAGGTTTCATCTCTGCCCTCGAATCAAAGAGAGAATTATTGCGCACCCCCATTCCATCCATTACTAATATCGGGCGCAAAGGGGGTAGCGCAGCTGCCTCTTCAATAATCAATGCGCTAATGTTAATTCATAAGAGCAGGGTACGTCAAAGTTAGTTGAACATTCTAACGATCTGAGGAATTTTTAATTGATTAAGTTAGGCGATCGTTCTCTCTCTTGCCTGGATTGAAAGTGACGATCCTATTATTATTGTCTATATTTTGGGTTTCAAACGATGTAGATATCAAGTCGATCGTATCCATAATATACTTGTTTCAACAACCATAAATCGATGTTAACGCTGGAATCACTCGAGAAGATAATGACCAACAAGTTGGAGGTAATCCGTGAACATGAAACGGCTCAGGAAGCTGCTAAGAAAATGAAGCATAAAGATATAGGTTCATTGTTAGTCGTTGACGAATCAGATGAGCACGTTGGCATAGTAACCGAAAAAGACCTTGTTTCAAAAGTCTGCCTTCAGAACAAAAGGAGTAATGAGGTATTAGTAAGTGACATAATGTCTACCCCCTTGGTGTACATTGACAATAAAGCAACCCTCGAGGAAGCAGCTAGGAAGATGGTTGATAACAAAATACAGCATCTGTTGATAAAGAGTACAGGTACACTGGTTGGCATACTCACCACAAGCGATCTCAGTACCTATCTAAGGCAAAACATGGACTTGGACGAAGTTAATGCTGCTATCATTGAATCATTGATGGAACAACAAAAGACAAAATGAGTCTAAGAGTTGGTCGGAAAATATCTATGCCCAAGATTCGGGAACACGCTATTGAGGTTACTCCGTCTCTTAAGAAATGATTTACCATTGAAAAGGAGACATCTTACTCTTGAAAGAGATAATTACAACCATAGAAATTAGATCAAACCCCGAGAAGATTTGGAAAGTATTAACTGATTTTCAACTTTATAAATATTGGAACCCATTCATAATTGGGATTACTGGGTCTCCTACGAAGGGAGAGAAGATCAAAATAGAATTAAGGACTGCAGCTCAGAAGACTCGTGTTTATCGCCCAGTTATAACAAAGGTGGTTCCCCCAACAGAATTGAGATGGCATGGGAAAGCTCTTCTCCCTTTAATATTAAATGGAGAGCATATATTTACGATCCAAGAAAATGAGGGTCATGACTCAACCTTTACTCAAAAAGAGATATTCAGAGGTTTAGGAACTTATTTGGGGAATGCCAGAATGTTCAATGATATACGGAAAAGCTTTCAAATGATGAATTCTAGTTTAAAAATAAGGGCAGAGGGTTATGAATAGATTTTTCATTTGGAGTTGATGACTAGGTAATGGACTTGTGTTGGACCAAGCTACTCCATACACAAAGTGATGGAGCTGGCTACATGTATATCTTACATCCGTACTCGGATCAAAGGTATTGAAGCAGAGGCCAGATATCAGAGGTTCGTCAGCTTAACAGTAAGTTACAAGTGGGAGAGTAATTTTATCCTTCATTGTATTTTCCTCCTAGGCACATTGCCTCTGTGGTTAATAGAGAATTACAAGTCAAAAATGTACTTAACTGATTCCGGTACAGGAGTATTACGGATTATCAAAACCTCTACAAATAATTACAATCAACGAAGCTTACTTTCTTTTATAGCGAATGCACCTGTCTACAATTCTTCCAAGTATTCTAGTGTCCGCAAAATGTAAGTGCATGTAGGATGCAACACATGCGTTATACGTTAAACCATCGAACTCCCCATTTATCCCACGACCTCTTTGCATGCTAAATGAGAATTGAGAATCTGAAGCGATGTTTACTAATTCAGAGTAGTGAAATTCGTGGCCGTGAACCTGAGAGATATTACCCATTATTTCACCCTTGCCTTTGGCCTCCGTGTACCCAATTGTAACTCGGTTGGTCATAGATGTTTCTGTATCGAATATACCGACCATCGAATATCTTCTATGCTTCTTTCTTCTATTGTCATTTATTACTTTAGTGAGGTACATTAGACCTCCACATTCCGCCATCGTAGGCATTCCATTGACAATCGATTTATATACTGACTTTTTCATTGAGTTGTTCATTTCTAGTCGTTGTGCCAATATTTCAGGAAAACCACCACCTATCAAGAGTCCGTCAACATCCCTCGGTACTGACTTTTCTTTGATAGGGCTGAAAAAAACTAGAGAAACACCATTTTTCCTAAGTGAATTTAGATTATCGTAGTAATAAAAATTAAATGACTCATCAAATGCGACAGCAATTTTACATATGGGTTTACTTTCATTCTTAGGTAGCAGTTGAGATCCTTTTTGATTTTTTTTGCTACCTTTGAGTGACAGTATGTTGTCAAGGTTAATCTGATCAGCAACATATTTCGCACAATTCAGAATAATATTTTTACCTATACCTTTAAATTCAATAGGGGGGATAAGCCCCAAATACCTTTCGACAGATCTGATCTCCTCATTTCGGTAGATGATCCCCAGAAGTTTTTTCTTTACTTGAATATTCAATGCATCATGTATCATGTTTGAATGTTTTTGGCTGCCAACATTGTTTATGATAATCCCGGCCACGTTCAGGCAAGGATCAAATTTTGTATATCCAAGAATCATAGCAGCTACAGAGTGGGAAGTTTTGGCTGCATCTACAACTAATATAATGGGTGCATCGAGCATCTTGGAGATATGAGCAGTACTTCCGAAATTCCTCTTTCCAGAAATTCCGTCAAATAGGCCCATTACTCCCTCTATTACTGAGACATCCGCATCCCGAGAGTTTCTTTCAAAACACTCCAGTACTCCTTTTTTTCCCATTAGCCAGAGATCGAGGTTCCTTGACTGACGACCAGTAACGAACGTATGGTAACAAGGATCAATAAAGTCTGGACCAATCTTATACGGTTGTACCTTAAATCCGCATTCCACAAGCTTACGCATAATTCCCATTGATACCGTTGTCTTTCCTACCCCACTAGTTGTTCCAGAAATGACAATCGCTGGCTTTTGCAATAAGTAGCTGCTCACCTCACAACCCAGTTTTCATAGAAATGCGGGCTCAAGTTGATAAACGTCCGACCGAAATATTGTTCGTTGTCATAGATTCCTAATTGTGCTTTTGCGAATTGTGATGTTATATTTAAGGCCGAACCTATGAGATTCATCCCTTACATATCGAAGTAGCTTTAGCCCTTCATCATTGGCAGGCAGAATGAGAGGGTATTTCCTATCAGTTGTATAGATTTCTTCGTTGCCTTTGGCAAGAGAAAGACATGGAATATCCAAGTCAAGAGATCTCAAAGTCCTGACCGCACAGTTCAGGTGCCCCTTGCCTCCATCTATAAGTATTAAATCAGGAAGTGACAAACCCTTGCTTACATTCTCCATAGATTCTGGCCGATATCTTCTCCTAACTATCTCTTCTATCATAGCAAAATCATTCTGTATTCTCTTATTTTGTATTCTGAATCTCCGATATCCGGATTTCGAACTTTCGCCATTTACAAACCGTACACATGCGCCCACTGCTATACTTGTTCCTAAATTTGATACATCAAAACAGTCGATGATATATGGTATAAAATTCAGTTGTAGTTTATTCCTAAGATTTAGAAGCGAAGGATGATATTCCTGTTCGACATAGAGCAATAAATTTGTCTCAATTAGATCAATAATTTTATTTCTGTCGCTATAATGAGTTCCCTTTTGAACTGGTAGGATCGTTACTTTGTGCCCGGCGATAGACTCTAAGTACCCTTCAAGTGCATTGGCCTCTTGAATCTCTTCATTTGTATATATATATCTTGGAACCATAGTATCAGAACTATAGTATTGTGATATGAAAGTAGATAAGGAGTTATCCCCTACGAGATCGAAACTAGCGTGATTCCTGTCCATAATTACCCCTTTTCTACGCTTCAATGTAAGTACATGTGCAACTCCCATATCTTCGTTCTTTATGATACCAAAGAATTCTTCATCTGAATCCCGATTTGAATTAATTTCTATTTTTTGTTTCACAGTTATATTCTCGAGTCTTTGTATAGTATCACGGAGGTCCTTTGCTTGTTCATATTTGTGATTTCTTGATGCTTCAGTCATGTCTCCTTTCAATCTACCTTTTAGTTCTTCCATATTGTTCCTTCTTGTAAGCACTTTATGCAACATCGTCACTTTGTCCATGTATTGTTCCCGGGTAACATTACCAATGCACGGAGCATCACAATTCTTGATAAAAAACTCTAGGCAAGGTTTTTTAGGCAACTTTTTACAAATCCTTACCTTAAACAACCTTCTTAACGATCCTGTGGACAATATCTTCGAGCTCCCATAAACAAACGGGCCATAGACCTTTCCCTTAGGACCAAAAAAATCCCCGTTCCTGTTCCTTCGCGCAACAAGCAGGCGAGGGAATTCCTCTTGTGTTATTTTCAGATAGGTATATTTCTGCTGATACTTCAGCTCAATATTAAATATTGGTCTGTACTGTTTTATCAAACTTGATTCGAGAAGAAATGCTTCAGTTTCGTTGAGTGTGACAACGAAATCAATGTCCGCAACTCTTGATAGTAACCGTGCAGTCTTGATTGCGTGGTAACCCTCATCAATCTTGTTCACAACGTAACTTTTTAGTCTTTTTTTTAGATTTTTTGCTTTGCCAATATATATCACTCGACCAGTTTGATCTTTCATGAAATAGACACCTGGGCCGTCGGGAACGTGAACAATTTTTTGTTCTAAGCTCATTTCCTTGGATCCTGTTCTCTTATTATTGTATTGAGTACCTGGTTCGGGAACAACTTTGATTTGAGGTACCTGCCTGTATGACTATTATCGCTTCGTGAGATTTCTTCTGGTGTTCCGCACGCAACTATCCTTCCTCCCAATTGCCCTCCTTCCGGTCCAAGATCTATTATCCAATCAGCGGAAACAATTACATCTAAATTATGCTCTATAATAATCACAGTGTTACCAAGGTCAACTAATTTTTGCAGGACATAAAGCAGTTTGCTAACGTCTGCGAAATGAAGCCCCGTAGTAGGCTCATCAAGTATATACACGGTATTTCCTGTGTCTTTTTTCGATAGTTCAGATGCAAGTTTTATCCTTTGGGACTCCCCACCTGAAAGCGTTGTCGCCGGTTGACCTAGACGCAAGTAACCTAGCCCAACGTTATTAAGGAAGGCTAATTTTCTGAATATGCTTGGAATATTCGTAAAGAATTCGAGCGCTTCATCCACAGTCATGGCCAAGATATCTGCGACTGTCTTCTTTTTGAAGGTAATGCCTAGCGTTTCTGAATTGTATCTTTTACCCTTGCAGGTATCGCACGTAATATATACGTCTGCAAGGAACTGCATCTCAATCCGCTTTACTCCTACACCTTCACATTCTTCGCACCTGCCATCGGGAACATTAAATGAAAATCTCCCAGGCTTGAATCCTTTTTCCTTCGCCATCGTGGTCTTTGAAAATAGTTCTCTTATCGGAGTGAATGCATTTACGTACGTTGCAGCATTCGATCTCGGCGTTCGACCAATTGGAGATTGATCGATCCCTATAACCTTGTCTACCATTTCTAATCCAGTAATTCCTTTATGTTTTCCGGTCTGTTCTCGCGAATTATAGAAATGACTAGATAATCCCCTGAATAGTATGTCATTGACTAGAGTAGACTTTCCTGAACCAGACACACCAGTAACCACAGTCAGGCAACCTAATGGGAAGGAGACATCAATACTCTTCAAGTTATTCTCTTCCGCTCGATGGACAGTGATGAATTTATTAGCACTCTTTCTCATATCTTTTGGTTTTGTGACATGCAATGAGCCAGTCAGATATTGGCCAGTAACTGAATCAATCGACCTAGAAACGTCTTCTACAGTCCCGCTTGCTACTACCTTGCCTCCATGGTTGCCAGCTCCCGGTCCCAGATCTAGTACCCAATCAGAACTCCGTATCACTTCCTCATCATGTTCGACTATGATAAGCGAATTCCCTAGCTCCCTAAGTTTTTTTAGGGTTGCAATGAGCTTTGCGTTGTCCCTCTGATGTAATCCAATGGTTGGTTCATCGAGGACATAGAGCACCCCAGATAGATTCGAACCAATTTGAGTAGCCAATCTGATTCGCTGTGATTCACCTCCTGACAATGTAGACACCGTACGATTTAGCTGTAGATAGTCTAAGCCCACATCCAATAGAAATTGTAGGCGAGATTTTACTTCTTTTAGTATGGCTCTTGAAATGATCAGATCATTTGTCGATAGTGTAATTTGTTTAAAAAATTCTAAGCAATCTCCTATTGAAAAATTGCACACGTCCATTATAGATCTCCCATTAATCTTTACTGAGAGAGCTTCCTTTCTAAGCCTGTTCCCCCTGCAAGACTCACATAAATGTTCACGCATATACTTAGCTATCTCTTCTCGCTTTGAATCGGATTCTGTTTGATTAAAGAGCCTTTCCAGATTGGGAATAACGCCTTCAAAATTTCCAACATATTCCCACTTACTATCTGAATTTCTCGACTTGAAGCTATACCGAATACGTCTGTCGGTTCCATAAAGGATTACTCTAAGTTGATCTTCAGTGAATTTGGAGATAGGTACATTCAAATTGAAGCCGAAATGTTTACCAACATCTCTGAGTTTAGATGACCTGAAAGAAGCAAAGCGCCCCAACCATGGCTTGATGGCCCCTTCCAATATGCTTTTCGACTTGTCTGGAATTATCAAATCAGAGTCGAATTTCAGTTTGAAGCCTAATCCATTACAAGCTTTGCAAGCTCCAAATGGTGAATTAAATGAAAAGGAGCGAGGTTCCAGCTCCCCCATACTCAATCCGCAATTAGGGCAGGCATTTTGTTGAGAATAGAGGTACATTTCGTTATCTACCAGTATAGCAGCCAATCCGTTGCCTAACCGCAATGCCAATTGGACTGACTCAATTAATCGAGCCTGTTCTTCATTAGAAATTTCGAGCCTGTCTACAACTACCTCGATAGAGTGCTTCTTTTGTTTATCCAGAACAGGCAGATTTGGATCCCTTTCAACATCACCACCTACTTGATTGCTTCTGGCATAATTATCTAAATTCGTCATTTCGCCATCAATTCTAACCCTCGGAAATCCATCTTTTTTTAAGCCTTCCAGTAATTTTTTAAAGGATCCCTTCTTCGCTTGGACTACTGGGGCAAGCAAAAGACCCTTTCTTGCTTCAAATGCTGCAAGTATCGAATCACTAATTGCATCTGTGGATTGTCTACTGATTCTTCGTTCACAATTGGGACAGAATGGAATTCCAATTCGAGCATAGAGCAAACGTAGATAGTCATAAATCTCTGTAACAGTGCCCACAGTAGAACGCGGATTCTTATTTGTGGTTTTCTGCTGAATCGAAATGGCCGGAGAAAGTCCATCGATTGAATCAATGTCTGGTTTGTCCATTAGTTCCAAAAACTGTCTGGCATAAGCAGACAAAGACTCTACGTATCTGCGTTGTCCCTCTGCATAGATCGTATCAAATGCAAGAGTAGACTTACCTGAGCCTGACAGGCCAGTAAAAACTACCAATTTGTTCCTTGGTATAGTAACACTTATGTTCTTCAGGTTATGCTCACGCGCTCCCTTTATGATAATGTTATCTAGCATCGACTATCCCTAAGTCCATGAAGTTACAGGTTCTCCTAATGCTTTTTTTATTTTGTACAATTTGCTTCTCAAATCAATTGCACGTTCAAAATTGAGATCCTCTGCACTCTGTATCATTTGAGCTTCTGTATTGAGCGCAAGTTTACCAAGATCTGATTTACTCATTGATTTAATATTCACATCTATGGAATCATTCTCAGAGCTTGATATGGGTTTCACAATGGACTTGGGGATGATGTTATTTTTAATGTTATATTCAACTTGCTTCTCGCGCCGCCGATCGCTCTCACCAATGGCTCTTTTCATTGAATCAGTGACTTTATCAGCGTAGAGTATGACTCTTCCATCAATATTTCTAGCAGCTCTTCCAAAGGTCTGCACAAGGCTCGTAGAGTTTCTTAGAAATCCTTCCTTATCAGCGTCTAAGATTGCGACTAATGATACTTCAGGAAGATCGAGACCTTCCCTGAGTAGATTTACGCCTACTAGCACATCGAATTCTCCGATTCTCAGTTGACGAAGGAGCTCGGTTCTATCCAAACCTTTTATTTCCGAATGAATATACCTAACTCTAATGTTCTTTTTAGTTAAGAAATCGGCAAGGTCTTCTGACATCCTCTTTGTCAAAGTTGTAACAAGGGTCCTCTGATTTCGCTTTTTCTGTCTCCGAACCTCTTGGATTAGGTCTTGTATTTGATTTCGTGCCTCTCGCACCTCTACTACAGGATCAACTAGGCCTGTTGGCCTTACTAATTGTTCGACAATTTGCCAACTTCGTTCCAATTCATAATCGGCTGGGGTAGCTGAAATGAAGATTACTTTTTTCATGTACTCTTCAAACTCTTTGAATTTCAAAGGTCGATTATCTGCTGCACTTGGGAGTCGAAATCCATAATCGATAAGTGTTTTCTTTCTACCAAAATCGCCGTTAAACATAGCATGTAACTGAGGTATGGTAACATGAGATTCATCTATAACCAGAATAAAATCTTCACCAAAGAAATCCAGAAGACAATAGGGAGGATCACCAGGATTTCTTCCATCAAAGTGTCTGGAGTAATTTTCTATCCCTTGACAATAACCTAACTCTTGTATCATTTCTGTATCATAATTAGTTCTGGAAGTAAGCCTCTGTCTTTCAAGTTCAGATGGCAGATTTGGTAACCATTCTCCAAGTTCTTGACGGATTGATGCAATAGCTGATTGCCTTCTGTCGTCACCGACAACATAATGCTTTGCTGGAAATATTTTCACTCTTTGAATCTCCCTTATCTTTTCCATGGTAATAGGATCGTGCAAAGTCATCATTTCGATATCTTGTCCAAAAAGTGCTATCCTTAAAAGATCCTCGGAGTAGGCAGGGATAATGTCGATCGTATCCCCCCTGACTCTAAACCCTCCGGCCTTCAACGAAAGATCGTTTCTTTCATAGCGAGCCTCTACAAGCCTACTAATAATAGACTTTCTGTCTACCCTAGAATTTTTGTCAAGTAGAATCGAATTCTGGTCCCATTCAACCGGAGATCCTAAAGAGTATATACATGAAACGGTAGCAACTATGATAGTAGGCTCTCCTGACATTAACATTGCTGTTGCCTCTAATCTCATCTTCTCTATTCTTTCGTTTATCTCAGTATCCTTTTCAATGTATGTATCAGTCTGTGGTAGGTAACTCTCTGGTTGATAGTAATCATAAAAGCTTACAAAATAACCAACATTATTTTGAGGGAAAAATTCCCTTAATTCGGTATACAGTTGAGCTGCTAATGTCTTATTATGGGATATTATGAGAGTGTTCTTATTAACGGCTGCTATCACATTTGCGATTGTAAACGTTTTTCCACTACCAGTAACCCCAAGTAGAGTTTGGCAACCACTCCTCTCCAAGGCTCCGTAAGATAGTTTGGATATTGCGATTGGCTGATCCCCACTGGGAGGAAAACTATTCGGTGATAGCATGAACTTACCAGACATAGTTTTGCTCCGGGACAATTCATCTTTACAAAGATCATTACGCGAATATAATACTATTTACCAACATCAAATAAAATAACTAAAAGATCTATACTTACATGTAACCTTTTTGGCTTGGAGTGTAGAAGGAAAGGATTAGGTAACGATGTTATTTTTTCAGAACGCGAACAAGTTATAAATCTAACATATTCGGGTTTTTTCAGGAAAATATTAAATTTGACTGCCATAGAACTATTATAGGTTGCCACAAGATAATAGAATTTTATTCTATAGACTTGGGTTATTGCGTTAAAGTAAAATTTTTTTAGTATTATCTCATATGAATTGCATTTAAGAAGAAATTTATATTGTAATTTCTGCACCACAGTGGGGGACTAATTATTCTATCTCTTGAAAATCAATTGGATCGTGCATCAAAGAGTAGCGATGACCATTAAAGGACATTCCGTTTTCTATAAGACCGCCCAAAGCCGTTGGCTCGGCTATTGCCAATAGCAATAGAGTTAATTTGGGCCGATAGAAAGTTTCCATAGCATGCTTTGCAGATCTCTAGTTCGCTCCATCCAGATGATTATTCGCCCGAGCATATCTTGAGTATCTGCAGTTATTGTCGGACTTGGATTCGATCCCCAAATAATATTTTGTGGGTAATTTCACGCCGAAAATGTCGTGTTGATTGGATAATGGTCGAACCAAACGAATAATGCTTCTGCGTTTCGTAAATGAGCCTAACATGCAGTTCCTGCGCGGTAACTGCAGTTACTGCAAATAATGCAAGTAACTTCGATTAACGCAATCATGATCGATAAATGGCTGTGTTATAAGTTCGGGAATAGCAAGGTTCACCATATTCGATGGCATCTATATATCGTAAAAAAAGTTTCAGGATAAACGGTAAATCTCATCATAATCATTTTGGAGAAAAAGATCACATTAGACGGTAATTTCGTTTTGGTCCTGAGCCCTTCTTGTCCCTTCATGGAATCCAAATTCTTTTTAGGTAAGGAAGAATCTTAAATTAAAGACTTGGTCGGTTCTTTAGAATAGAATATCAGTATGGTTTTAAGGTATGAGAGATTATGTTTGAACCTCACTTCATTGGACAATAAATTATCGAGCAATCCTTTTCTTTAACTTCACCTATATCATAGTATGGAACTATCCATTGAGTCGCTTAGCAAAGAATCTTTTCTTTCCTTTTTGGAAAATGATGCAAATATTAGAGTAGATGGTTTTCTTGAAAGCGCGATGGCTGTTGCTGAAGAGGTTCATGAAGGTGTCAAAAGAGAAGACGGGATCTCTTCATTCTTAGATACACATATCTGGCCAGTTGCAAAGAATATGACAGTTCATTACAGGCAGCATAATAAAGCCATTACAACAGTGGAAATTGCAAGTGCGGTTCTACATGACGTCTTAGAGGATAACGATCGCATCCTAAACCTCTATGAAACTAGGTCTTATGGATTTGATGCATATCTGCGATATCAATTTGGAAATCGTGTGCTTAATGTGCTTCATTCTCTAAGAACTCCTGCGCTGGATTCTTACGAAAGGAAGGCCTCTAAGAAAGATATGGAACAAGAAAGATTCCATGATTACTGTGCACTTTTGGCAGACGCAGATTACGACCTCAAGTGTATCAAGCTTTTCGATCGGATGAATAATATGAAATTCATAGCGTATACTGCTTCAACGAACAAGAAACCAGTAGTCTATATGAAGATAAAAAGATATCTTTTGGAGGCTGAGGACTTTTATTTGGCCTATCCTATACTAGAGCCAAGAATGCCAGAGCTATACAAGCAATTGAGAGGTCTATATGAGCAATTGCGTTCTTACTATCTTGAAGAAACCTTAAGCCTACCTCAAGCTCAGTAGAAATATAAGTGTATTTATAAGATTCTAGATTTCTATTGAGCCCAGAGCATCAAAACTGATGTTGACCTTTTAACTGTTAGAAAATAGTTGTGACCCTGTCCAAAAGCCATTTAAAGGGTATCTATGGGTAGGTATGACTGCATGCCAGTACGACCATTGAATGTAGGAGTAATAGTGAAATTAGAGCCAGACTTTAGCGAAGGAAATGTAAGCTATAATCCGGACGGCACTCTTAACAGGGCAGAAACCAAAAATATACTCGGCCCGCATAGCGCAGCAGCCACACTGGCCGCCTTTTATTGTAAGGTAAAATATGACGCTAAAGTGGCAATTGGCACGATGGGACCGCCCATCGCTAATCAAGCGTTGAGACAAGCTCAACTTCTTTCCAATGCAGACGAATTGCATCTGTATAGTGATAGGATATTTGCCGGTGCGGATACCTTAGCAACCGCAGAAGTGCTTAGACTAGGCGTATCACGTATGAACAGTGGTTTGGGCGCCGATATTGTTATATCTGGCCATAGAGCATCCGACGGCGAAACTGGCCAAACAGGTCCGCAAACTGCATGGAAACTGGGCTACCCTTTCATAGGGAATGTTATCGACTTTCATATTGATCAGGAGGGTAGGAGTATATATGCTAAAAGATTTATCTCGTTATACGGCTTTTATGATGTGATAGAAGAGATTCAAGCGCCTCTACCCGTTTTCATATCGGCCGATCCTTCCTATAAGCCATCATTTAACACAATTTCAGAAAGGCTCTCCTTGGCAAGGAATCTCAACGAAGCACGAAATAGAGCCGACAACTTTGAAAAATATCTACAAGTATACAATTCCGAAGGTCTAGGCGCAGATCCTCGGTATGTGGGGCTACCCGGTTCGCCAACCATTGTGTATAAAGTGGAAAAGATTCCTAAAGCAAAGGCCAAGAGGCGAGCCGAATTTGTTGATGGAAATGACACAGTTCAGCTCGATATGGTAGCAAAAAAACTCCTTCAGCTTATGACGGAGGCGCCCATTAAATGAGCGGAGCTACACAAAATTCAGAAACAAGCACAGGAAATTTAGGTCAGATCGAATCTTACCAACATCTCTATGTTGTGATAGAGCATGAAGAAGGCATTCCCGTGCCTGTAAGCTTGGAAATGCTTGGCGAAGCCAGACGGCTCATGGATAATTTCAACGTGAAATACTCAAGTAACGAAAAAGTGGTCGCTGTAGTACTTGGCGATAATGTTAGATATCTGTGTCAAGAACTGATCAGGTTTGGTGCAGACGTAGTAGTGTACGCAGATAATCATTCCTTAAAATACTATACGAATCTATTGTATACTAAAATAATATGTCAAATAGCTGAAGACAAGAATGTTGCAAGATCGATATCTCCTAATCGTTCCGAAAATTACAAAAAACCTAGGTATATGTTCTTTTCTGCGGACAACACTGGGCGACATTTGTCTTCAACGGTGTTGGCACAACTCGAGTCAGGATTGGCATCCGATATTAATAAATTGGTTATTTCTGACCTTGAGATTAGGCACGAACACAAGACTAAGGGTCAACCCGTTAAATTTGAGAAAACTCTAGAAATGTACAGGCCAGACTTCTCTGGGTTTCTATGGACTACTATCCTGTGCCTTGATAATAGGAATCCAGCTATTGCTAGAGAATATCATCCTCAATCATGTAGTATCATTCCAGGTGTCTTCGAACCTATAACCAAGGAAGATCAGCGAACAGGAACGATTATAGATTTTGAACCCCAGATCTCCGGCGAAGATTTAAGAATTAAGGTATTAAGTAGAAACATTATTAAGTCTACGATTGATTTTGAGAGCTGCAAAATCATAGTTAGCTACGGTCGAGGAATTAGAGATTCTCCCGAGGATAATTTCAAACTGATTGAACAATTCGCCAAAGCACTCAATGCTGAGATAGGTATATCTCTTCCAATCTCAAAAAGGCCTTACCAAACTAAGGATCAGCATCTGCTGTCCTACATGATCCCCGAAAGGGTGATTGGCACCAGTGGTAGAAAGGTTTCGCCTGTAGTATATATCGCTATAGGTATCAGCGGAGCAGTTCAACATCTAGCAGGTATGAAAGAATCAGGCTTTGTAGTTGTAATAAATCCTGACTCGGATGCAGCATTTAGAGATGAATGTGATATTTTTATAAAAGGACGATTGGAGGAAGTGTTACCCATTCTCACAGAACACATAAAAAAACATATGTTAATGATAGAGAAGAGGGCCTAAGATATGGAAAGATATGATGTTGCAATAGTTGGAGGAGGAACAAGTGGGCTTACGGCACTACGCCAACTCGCGAACCTTGGAAAACAAGCTGTGTTACTTGAGGCTGGGAACACTGCAGGAATTAAGAACATTTCAGGAGGGATTCTCTATTCAAAAAAACCTAAGAACGGTAGAGTATATAATATTGAGGATGTATTTGGACGGGAATTTATTGACGATGCTCCCTATGAGCGACCCATAACGCAGTATATGTTACATGCGACGTCTAATGATAAATTATATTCAATTGACTTAACTCCTGTCCACGAATATCAGATCAATTATGCCTACTCTGTCTTACTGAGTAAACTCATTCCATGGCTTGCCAAAGAGGCAAGTGATATTTCAGAAAAAATGGGGGGAGGGATAATATCCGGAGTCCATGTGAGATCTGTTAGATGGGAACAGGGTAACAGTGATATTGTGATAGATACAGATGAGCTAGAACCATTTAGAGTAAAAGCTGTTATTGCAGCTGATGGCGTAAACTCTGAACTAGCAGAAGTTACCAAAGCTCGAAACAAGTTCTCTTCTGAACAGCTTTACCAAGGAGTAAAGGTCGTAATTAAGCTTCCTGAAACAATTTTGGAAGAGAGATTTAATGTTACAGGTGAAGAAGGGGCTGCGCATTTGTTCGCGGGAGATGTGACCATGAATCATATAGGCGGAGGTTTTCTGTATACGAATAGAGATACCATTTCTCTCGGAGCAGTATATCACATGGACTCTTTGATGGATTATCCAGTTGAACCCTCACGACTAATCGATACTCTAATACGAAATAAGTTAGTAGCAGAATTTGTCAAGGACAGAGTGCCTGCAAAGAAATCTAGTCAAGCTTTGATCTCAAAGGACGAAGAGATTCGCCAACACTTTATGGCCGTCAAGCTACTAAAAACCTGGAACAATCTCCGCTCTGAATACTATTCTAGAGATGGAATTAAGCGACTAATCGAAAGCGGCAAGTATGGGACAAAAGATGAGATAGAGAGTAGGATCGCCTTTCTAGAGAATGAGCTAGTAGAAAAATACAATTATGAATTTGGTGATAATTACGTAGAATTAGAATACAGCACTAAATTAATTCCTGATGGCAAGCGATGTAGAATGAAAGCACCTTATTATAAAAATATACTTTTTGTAGGCGATGCAGCTGGTCGAGGTGTGTTTGTCGGTCCAAGAATTGAAGGGCTTAATGTGGGCATAGATGACGCAGTAAGGGCGGCAAACGCTGTCGCACGGTCCTTAGATAGGAACAACTTTGATGAGCAATATCTTGGTAATTTCTACACAAAGTCTGTGGAAGAGAGCCCATATACAAGAGACATGAAAGAAATTGACAAGGATTACCTTAAGATTTTCCTCGATTGCAGCAAGAATATTCCAAAGGATATAGTAGGTTCAAGATATGGGATGATTTTTAAGCTAATGTCCAGCGGCACTTTAAGAGGAATTGCAGTAGGATTTGCAAATATGCTCGGATTTGACCGTCTATTACCTTTGGTTGAATCTGTTGATACTTACGTAAATGTTCCAGTTGAGCTAGCCGACAGATTGGGCAAGACTATAGATAGTAACTATGTTCCAACTACTCCATCACTACAGGAAAGGATTGCGAAACTGGATTACGATGATGATTCAATCCCGCATATACAGGTGACAAAGCCTCGGAGTGAATTTATGCTAAAGATGGTATCTTTGTGTCCTACGCGTTGTTATAGCTGCGAGAATGGTGATGTAATTCTGCAACATGAGGGATGCATAGAGTGTGGCACCTGTGCGTATGAAACCTTATGGAGACATCCTCGGGGTACTAAGGGAGTCTCATATAAGTACGGGTAGGCGTATATTTATTTTCCTCTCTCTTCTCTTAAGAAGAGATATACTAATTCACCAGGATATACCAATTCTTCAGGGTCGAACACCTTCAGCTGATCCACTTAATGGAACAGCCAATTGAAGGAAAGAAATCCTTTTCGATTACGTCTCCTGACAAGACCTTTTTCACATTATCCTCCAATATGGGAATTTTAGGATTCATCTGAGGTTCAATCGCATCATTTATACGCCCATGATAGACGAGTTTGCGTTTATCGTCAAAAAGAAAGGGATCTGGAGTACAAACGGCACCATACAATTTTGCTATGCGTTGAGTTTCATCAATTACGTATGGGAAATTAAGTTTGTACTCTCTTCCAAACCTGATCATGTTATCAAATCCCTCGTTCTCGTAATTGGGATCGTTACTATTGATGCCAATTATAGTCAGATCGTCTGTTGGAAATTTAGATTGAAGCTCCACAAGGTCGCCTATCCTAGCCTTTACGTAGGGACAATGGTTACACATGAAGATGACTAGCAATGTCTTGCTCTGTGTAAAATTTTCTAACGAGTATTTATTTCCGTCAATTCCGCTCAAGCTAAATCGTGGAGCAGCTTGGCCTGTTTTAAGGACATCTGAGGATTCTGTCTTGACCATTCTGCGTAATATTGCTGCTTGTCACTATAAAATGTTTTTTTCAAGAATTCGCCTTTATCTTCCATAAATACTCTCATAAATCACAAAGCTAATTTTTGAATAATAAAATTGCTTACGGCAAAAAGAACCTAATATCGATAGTCTCTATTGGTCAAGCAATTGGAAATCAGAATTGGCTAGGGGGAAGGAGGCTTTAATCTAATAGGATCTAAGTCGATCTTCTGAAAATCTCATTTATGACATAATTTAAATAAGTATTCCTATTCAATCCTTAACCAATATCAGAGACGCCTTTATGTTGAGGCAAACTGATATTATCAATATATACATGTTCGCGATTTCAACGAGCAAAAATCGAAGCAGCTATCACTTGTGTCCAAATGGTAAGTTTGCCTTAAAGTAGTATTGTTAGTGGTCAGATTACCAGATTACCAGAATGCAGTAAAGATCCTTGAACTTTACAGTTCGTTATCTTTGAGCGTATATTTGAAACAAATCCCCCTAATTATTATGTGTTGATTAGTGAAATCAAATCTCATTGGAAAGTGGTGATATAATTCATATCTTAAATCTTTCATCCTGTTTGGCGATACCAATTGTGATTACTTGAATAGTTATACTTGGACTATTTAGTTATAAAAATTTTTATACTTGGGGCGAATGTATCATGGAAGTGCCGATAGATACTGGCGATACTGCTTGGATGATGGTTGCTACTGGCTTGGTTCTGCTTATGACACCAGCGCTGGGCTTCTTTGAAGCTGGACTCATCAGGGGCAAAAATTCCTTATCTGTGATGATGCAAACCTTTTCGGGTCTGGCAATTCTTTCTGTATTGTGGTTCTTGATAGGATTTACGCTGGTATTCTCTCCTTCAATAGGTGGAATTATTGGCGGCCTGCAATGGGCCTTCTTCAATGAGGTACCTTTTGATAGCGCTCTGGATTATGCTCCATCTATTCCTGGTGTAACATTTGCTACATTCCAAATGATGTTTGCGGTTATAACTCCGCTACTGATCACTGGTGCATTCGCTGAACGGGTAAAGTTCAGCGGATTTGTAATTTTTATTGTGGCATGGAGCTTCGTGGTGTATTTCCCGCTCGCACACTGGGTTTGGGGAGGAGGTTGGCTAGCTAATCTTGGAGTATATGACTTTGCAGGAGGTATTGTAATTCATACGTCTGCAGGCTTGGCCTCAATTGCAGCAGCACTTGTCTTAGGGCGTCGAAAGAATTTTGGTCCAGATATAATGGTTCCGCATAATATCCCTCTTGCGGTTCTGGGTGCATCCTTACTTTGGTTAGGTTGGTTCGGCTTTAATGCCGGGAGTGCACTAGCATCAGGTGCCTTGGCAGCGAATGCGTTCCTAGTAACCCAGATTGGAGCGGTGACATCAGCAGTAGTCTGGATTTTACTGTCATGGAAAAGATCGAAGAAACCATCTACGACCGCAGCGATCAACGGTGCTATCTGCGGTCTTGCCGGTGTGACTCCCGCTGCTGGTTTCATAACAGCACAAAGCTCATTCTTTTTAGGAATTGTGTTGGGGTTTGCTTCGTATTTTGGAATCCTCTTGATCAAGGAAAGGTTGAAAATCGATGATGCACTCGATGTCAGTTCAGTACATGGCCTAACTGGCATAATTGGAGCGCTCGCTATTGGGTTTGTTGCAACAACTCTTGTAAATCCAGATGGTCCTGAAGGTTTACTTTATGGAAATGCATCTCAGTTGGCAATCCAAGCTCTAGGAGTGGTTGTAGCCGCAGGCCTGGCGTTTGTAGGAACCATAGTTATCATGAAGGTGATTGACAAGACAATTGGTCTTCGTGTTACAGAGGTTGAAGAAGATATAGGCTTAGATATTGCTCAACACGCCGAGCGAGCATATGTAGAGCAATGAGGCGTTGGTTATTACGAGACGATATATATACCACCCAGAATTACATATTTACGAATATTTTCTTTGAAAATGCTCCAAGCTATCATCAGAGCCGAGAAGATGCCAGTGGTTAAAGAGCAATTGCGAGGTATTGGGATTGGGGGTATGACCGTGTCTTCGGTCTCAGGATGGAGCAGACAAAGGGAACTTCACCTGCAATGGCGTGGACAACCCGTGTCATACGATCTTGTCCCTCGGATGAAGTTTGAAATCGCAGTTCCCGACGATCGAGTAGAATTAGTAATTAGGACGATTGTAAGACATGCCCGAAGCGGAGAGAGTGGAGAACAAGGGGACGGGATCATATTTCTTTCGAGTATTGAGCAAGCGATTAATATTGCAACGCTTGAAGAAGGAGACAGAAGTCTGACCTAGTTTGCCTAGTAGCAGCACCATGGTTGGCTCAAAAAATATTATATAAGAATTGGGCATACTCCAATAGGAAGTTGAAACGAATTGATCTAATAATTCCGCTTGAACGCCTGCGTGATTTGAACGATTTGATGCACGAGCATGATGTAGGTGGACTAACCTTCTATGATGTTAAAGGCCGCGGCCGCACAAGACAAGAGCCTGTAGCTGTGGGAAGAGGTGTAATGCGGTACGTCCCCGAATTTGGGTCACGAATGAAAGTCGAGGTTCTCGTCAGTAACGAGAAGATGAAGCCGCTAATAGATGATATACTGGCAAAGATAGGTACAGGCTCTCTATCAGATGGGAAGATATTTGTCTACGATGTATCAGAGGCGTACGATATCGGCTCGAAAGAGTCAGGTGACAACGCCCTGTAACATGTGATTCTTTGGTTGAACTACCAGCGATTGGCGCGTTAAAATGCGTCGATTAGTTTATCTAAAACCATGAACTATACATCGCGTACTTGAAATATATTCAAGATTCAATTCCTGACGACCATGACGAATTTTAACTCGCTTGAGGAAGTACTGTCACTTCCTACTCGTAAACTTGTAGTATCTTCAACTGAGGTAGACTTAAGCAAATCTGAAAATAGCATAGTTTTTGTACTACTGGTAGAAGAGTCTTTTGGGTCTGCGGGTGGACGCGCCGGTGGCTCTGGGAGCAGAAAGATAAGTAGGATACTTGGCTTTAAGATTCACCAGTCAATGATTTCTCTGATGATTGATATCCGCGAAATGGACATCATAGATCGCTTTGATGTTCCTTATAGCGCAGTTGCTTTAGATATCACTCTCTCGACTGGACAGAGATCAGTTGTTCAAGGAATCGTAGATCCTATCTTAATCGAGGAGTACATGCGAATTGTTAATACGGTTGTATGACTTAAATTCTTAATCTTATTCAATGTCCGAACCTGATCATGAGGAAACGGTGGAGAATCTCGCTGCGAGTATTGAAGATCTCTTAAGAATGGGCATCCTCAAATTTGATGATTCAAGTGTGGTCGACCATGAAAGGGTCATCCTAACTACCCAGTTCTCGTTCATCCTCTCAAAGCTGATGGAAGATCCGAACGTAATGAAAGAGAATCAAGATGCCCTTCTTAAGGCTCTATATTTCGCATTTCTCATCTATCTTGACGATGAACTCAAAATCCCTCGGAGGTTAACGATGGCCTTAGGGAATGACATCGAAAAATTTAAAGATGCTTCAGAATTGTCTAAATCTGTAAGAAGGTATGTTTTGGTCTTGTTTAACATAATGCGAGAGACGTGACCTCAAATTTTGGAGGTGGACCCAGTTTAAGTGTGACTGTATAGGATTGAAATAGCGACATCGATGTTACAAGTATTCTTGCTACTTAGGTAATAGTTTTTATAAAGTGGAAAATAAAACGAGTCTAAAATGTCGTTACTGCGCGAATCAGGCGAGATCTCTACACGTGATAAAGACAACGACCTACCATCATATGGTGCCCTTGACTACTTTCAGATGCACTTCATCGTTATGGGTAATGTTAGCAACCCTTCTGAGTTGATAGCAAAATGCAAGGCGAGCACGGTTGGTCATTTTTCTAAGAAGCATGTAGAAAAAATAAATTGGGAAGGGGGAAAGATTGCTGAGATAGTGAGTAAAGACCAACAATTAGATAGTTATCTTAGAAATGTATTGCTTGAAGAAGGCGAGATTTATATCGACCCGCTAGAAGATCACGTTCGTGTTTACGGAAAATGGAAGCATCAACAGGAATTAGGTCTGTATGAAGAGCTTGTTCAAACAATGGATCGAATCTGTTACCATATCAAAGCATTTATTAACAAACAAAAGTAGGTGGATACTACGTTTGAGATGGATCAAACATTAGACATATTGGACACAATTCATTCTTGCATGCATGCCTCTGTTTTAAAATCAGTTAAGGAATTTTTTCAAACGAACCAGATAGCTACTTCTGAAGTAAAACAGTATTAAGATATAAAAGAACAGAAGTGAGAAAAAGATTCTGCTGAGATGTGCTTGCCTATTCGGATCCGAAGTGAAATATCTCACACAAACGCTTTTCTCCAAGAAGATCTTGTCGCGATGCGTATTCTCAATCGCTCAAGACGTTGTTAAACACCTTTCAATTCTAAACCTTCGACCGAAGACTGGTAGAATTATCTCATACGGATTAAAATGACTACTATATTCCACCCCTGACCAAAGTTTTGGCAAGCCTGATGCACCCTTAGATTTATCAAGATGTTTTGTTAGGTAATGCTTAATGTTCTCTCTCGATGGTGATCCATCTAAGTCTTCACCACAATTCAGTGAAGGTCGCCTGAGATTGCTAACTAGTATTTTGCTTATACTCAAAACACATTGAATAACCCAATTTTTTTCATCGACATCTTATTCCAATCCTAGACATCAGACTGCGTTGATCGGCTCTTCCACAATTGCAGTGATGAGTTTTAGTGCACAGGAAAGATAGCGCTACTAGTTGATACCGCGCAAATCCTTCTTTCACCAACATCTGGTTATGTGATTATGACTGCATAAATGTTGATCTCCAATCCGACCTTATGCTATTTTGAACAATTCTGTCGGGTTAGCTGTGTTACAAAAAGGCAGTTTATCTTTCCAACAGTGATGAGTCCCTGAAACATCGATAATTCAGCTTGATGATTCGCGGAGGGATTGCTGAACTGTTATGCATTATTAAATCGTAGCTATTGTTGCTCATTTGCTATTTGCATCCCCTAGGGGAGTCTTATATATACAACTTTCTACGTTGGATCCTTAAATCATTTTTACATTCTTGGGAAGGTTAGTCGCGAAAATTTGAGAATGATAGATATTAATTACATCTTTCCCATATGGGGAGTCACAAGATGGATCGTTCGAGATCAGAAATCAATACTCTTGAAAATGCTCAGTCAGTTCACGCACTCAAATATCCAGAGGATCTAGTTAAAAAAATAAGAAAAGGCAAATTGAAAATCGCAATATATGGACTTGGGCATGTGGGTGCGCCGCTGGCTGCCACTTGGATAAGAGCCGGCGCCTATGTTATTGGGATTGATAAATCTGAGAAGGTCAGAGAATATGCCCGAGAAGGAAAAACCCAGATTCCGGAGCCTCACGTTAATGAGGCATTTTCGACAGGACTCAACGAGAACCGATTTTTTGTGTATGATGACCCTGTAGCAGCATCAACGGATTCATTTTTCAAGATGATTTGTGTTCCTGTGATGGCAGAAAATGCAACTGCAAATCTACACGCTGTCGAGGATGTTGCGTCTTCTATAGCCATGGGCCTTAAGCGTGACGATGTGGTTGCATTAACACCTAGCGTTCCTCCTGGAACAACTGAGGACTATATCTTACCGATCCTCGAAGATAAATCTGGATTCGAGTGCGAAAGAGACTTTTTTGTGGTATACAATCCAGAGAGGATATACGAGGGTAGGGCTATACACGATATCGAGCATGGATACCCAGCAATTGTGGCAGGAGCTGGACCCCAAAGCTTGAAAGTTGCTTCAGTAGTATATCAAATAATCTTCAAACAGGGCGTAATCAAACTTTCGTCGCTAAGAACAGCAGAATTCGAGAAGCTAATTGAAGGTGTCTATAGAGACGTGAATATCGCTCTTGCCAACGAATTGGCTATGATTTCAGAGAGGATCGGCGTAGATTTTTGGGAGGCCAGAAATGCAGCTAATTCCCAATCATATTGCCATCTCCACAGACCTGGCATAGGCGTAGGAGGGGCATGTATACCGATATATCCTCAGTTTGTCCTTGATATTGCTAATAAAAAGAATATTGAATCGCCAATTACCAAACACGGTCGCCTAGTTAATGACCGAATGCCTTCATATGCAGTGAACGAAGCTTTGAATGCTTATCAAAGGATCCAAACCAAGAGAAAGAATCTCAAAGATTATAAAGTCACACTTCTTGGACTAGCCTTTAGAGGGGGCGTTTCCGATACTAGGCTGTCTCCTACATACAAGGTAATTGAAGAACTTTTTAAGAAAGGAGTAAAGAATATTCAGGTGCACGACCCTTTGGTAATGCATGATCATACCCTTATGAAATACTCTGGTGTGAGTTTTAGCAATAACTTAGCGTCCTCATTGAGAGGTGCCGATCTGATTATCATAGTTGCAGATCATTCCGAATACTCAAATCTAAATGTCGAAGATGTTGGAAATGCGATCGTATATGATGGAAGAGGGATTGTTGACACCTCAAGACCCATTGGATCGAACCTCGTTTCGATAGGTGTTGGCAAGAATATGGCGTCACCCATGAAGATCGAAAAACCAACATCATAGGGATGTTCTATGAAACCTTTACATCGCAAGGAATTACTAACAGTCCAGTGGCGGCGAAACGCAGTTCAGATTATCGATCAAACTAAACTTCCCAACAAATTAGTTTATCTAACATGCACAGATCATCGCGAAATCGCTAAAGCAATTAAGTCACTCGTAGTGAGAGGAGCTCCTGCTATAGGGATATGTGCTGCTTTGGCCTTGTTATTAGTGACCTTGAATAGTAAGGCGAAAACCGAGAGGGGTTTAAGATCAGAGCTGGAAAGAGCTGGCAGCCTATTAATATCCACACGCCCAACCGCTGTTAACATCAATTGGGCCGTGAGGAGAATTCTCCAGATCTCTTCAAAAGGTAAGAATGTCAAAGAGATAAAGCGATTAGTTAAGCGAGAAGCGCTGACAATGCTCGACGACGACATTTTAACAAATAGGAAAATGGGGAGGGCAGGTTCAGAATTGTTTTATGATGGAGACGTGGTCATGACGCATTGTAATGCCGGGTCCCTTGCCACAGCCACATATGGAACCGCGTTGGGTGTACTTAGAGCTGCACGAGAAGATGGAAAAAATTTGAAGGTCATCGCCACGGAAACTAGACCTGTAATGCAAGGCTCGAGGTTAACTGCGTTTGAATTGATGCATGATCATTTTGATGTACGTTTGATTTCTGATACTGCCGTTGGATATGTCATGGCAAACAGGATAGTTGACAAGGTTATTGTAGGAGCTGACAGAATTCTACGCACAGGACACGTCTACAATAAGATAGGAACCTACCAGATCGCCACGATGGCTCATATTCACAAGATTCCTTTCTATGTTGCCGCTCCCATTTCTACATTCGATCTAAAAAGCTCCATTTCTGATATAAAAATCGAGGACAGATCTGCTGATGAAATTACAAAAATCAAGAATATCCTGATAGCTCCCAAAGGAATTCATACCATTAATCCTGCTTTCGACATCACTCCTCCAAATCTTATTACGGGTATAATAACTGAAGCCGGTCTATTGGAACCACCTTATCACAGAAGCATAGATGCGATTATCAAGAGAAATAAAAGATATTGAGGCAAAGGTGCTAAAAAAACATTAACGGAATAAAGTATTTATCGAGTATCTGGTAAGGAATGGTAGATGTCATCGCAGAAGGTTACTGACGAACAGGTGTTCGATGCGTTGCGAAAGTGTATGGACCCTGAGATCCCGGTTAACGTGGTAGACCTTGGTCTTATATATAATGTAAGAGTCCATCCGACAAATGATGTCGGGATAGAAATGACTATGACTACGAGGGGTTGTCCCCTTCATGATACCCTTGTTAGTGACGTCAAGCGTTCAGTAGGCAAAATTACGGGGATAGCAAATGTAGATGTCAAAATAGTTTGGGAGCCTCCATGGACTAGCGATAAGATTAACCCGGCAGTCAGAGAAAAATTAGGAATCGGGAAACCGACCTTACGATTTCAAATAGATTATGAAAAATATAAACCAGCGAGGACAGGTAAACTGACACCTCAAGAAGATGGTTCTCTGGTCTTATTAAACGACAGTAGTCAGGCGTTCATGGTTAATCAGGCTATCGTTGATTTCTGGAATTCTTGTGAGGGTAATAAGACGGTGACCGAGCTTACTGATGATTTTTCAAAGAAACTAGGCATGACCAGGCAACAAGTTGAGAAGGAAGTACTTCAACTGGTGGAACAACTTTTCGATTCTGGACTCCTTCAACCTCCTCAGTGAAATATTCTCAATTATTAACAGGAACCACGACTAGTAACGCATTGAAATTAGTCGTAGAGTTGGGAATGGGGGATGGAAGGCATTTGCGTGCACTGTCAAAAGATGAGCGAAACAACAATATTCACTTCGTAGGTATAGAGAATGATAGGTCTCTTTACATTGAGGCTGCCACACTCATCAATACTAACAACGTTGTCCTCATAAACGATAGTTTCGAGAATAGAATTAGGGACTTCAAAAATGGGACTATAGATAAAGTCATTATGATACTTCCGGATCCTGAATATATTGATCGTCTTTATTCCGATGATTGGGTCGCTGTGTATACGGACATTTTTCTTAAATTAAAGAAATTGGGGACACTTGAAATAGTTACCGAAATTATTGATGAATTACTTCAACCAGTTTCGGAGACTGCATTTCATACTTGGGCTAAATGGCTTCTGGAGACTTTCATCAAGTTGGGTTTTGAAGTGGAGGAGATTCTAAATGAGGCCCCATGTAACTATTCTTCAACTTGCCTAGATCGATTCAGGAAGGACCCAGAGCGAATTAGAATAATAACACTTAGATTGTTCAAACCCCTAACCTGACTTGAAATTGTTTCACCTGATTGTACCTGAATTCCTGTGTTTCAGTTCCACATGGTCTTCGTAACACTTCTTTGAACACAAGTTGGAATTACAATATAGCTCTTCGCATGGAATAGAATCTTCAGTATTGTGTTCAATATTGCAGTAAGTGCAAAAATATCCAAGTTGCAGCTGGATGGAGTTAGTAAGTGGTCCATCACATGCCATTTTCTCCTTGAACCACAATACCTCAACATTTATCTTCTCCGCATGGCTTTGAACTCTATCGAAGGCCTCGTAGAAACCACCACATAGAAATTCCCTTATTGAAGTTTTTCCAATGTGCCCGTCTGGATTTCGATTTCTGAATGCTACTAGCCACTTAACGCTAGGAATCAAATCATGATCGTCACTCAACGCGCCATCAATCCCTATCGTGTCTTCCCTTATTTTTATCCTATAGTACGAAATGGTCCTAAAAATCGATTTGCTCATCCAGCGAGTTACACTGCGTGTGCGAGACCTTTAGATATGAGGTAGACCCCTATAAAGATGGGTACGCGAACAATCTCCTCACCAAGATTGAATCTCTCACCTTTAAGCCGCAGTTTTAACCTCGGGGGCATAATCTCAACGGCTACTTCGCGACTCGAAAGCTGACATGACTCGTCGAAAGGATCGAATGAATTCAAATCTAAAGATAAAGTCTTTGTGAGTCCGCTCTTGCTATTCAATGTTCCTGGCATTCTGAACACCCGATGAACGTCGGTGGTTACTTGTGAATCAATTCGAACGCCCATTTCCTTAGCAATATCGGCTACTCGCTTCCTGAATTGTTCAATGTCACCCAGTTCCTTCACCAATTTGGTTAGCTTTCTTTGCGACGTTATGGATATCCCTAATTTATCAGAGATTCTCTTTCGCCAGCCATAATCCAGTCCTCCTAGTGGAAATCTAACGCGAAAATCATTATGTGTATCTTTCCTGACCCCGATGACATCGGCCAAGATCCCTATTCCCATTATGTATGCGGCCAAATCAGCCCTTGCCTGACTATTGAGATCATTGAATGATTCATCTAGAACGTGGACATGAAAACCGTTGTTGCCTGAAAAGTATGTGGTGATCTTTTCTGGGCTTATCCCTATATCAGAGACGAGGAAATGATGCAATTTCGAAACTTCATTTTTTAGTCCATTAATACATCTATCGCAAGGGAGCATTACTTCTGCAAAGTTATTTGAACCGCATTTTGGACATCTGTCTTCAGAGCCTAAGAAGTAACAGCTCCGACAGGAAAAGCATGTCATATAGGAATGAGATAGCCTACATTTCAAATCGAGGTCCTTAAGATCGATATCAAAGATGAGATCTGCCCCTCTCCATCCTTTTTCGCTTATCGGGAGTACTGGGAAGTCATATTGTGCGTTTGACGCGAATACGTCGGAGGGAGTTTCCAATACCAACGATGCAACCAGTCTGCCCAAACTGGAAAATTTAAGATGCCTCTTCATCACACCATCGAATCCCATCAGTCCGAACTCGCGGTTCTGTATTCTTACCGGCTCCTCTATTCTGTTCCCATGATTGAAATAAAATTCTCTGAACGCTGCCTTCATCATCTGTAAGTCTTTGCTTGTTTTGGTAGAAATCATATCGATTCAGACAGTTCGTCTTTATCTCAAGTTTGTGTCCCGATAATACTTGACTGCTCTTCCGAATTGGACTGGATTTATCAATCCATCACACTGGCTCGTAGCAAAGCAGAGGCCGTCATTTCGTAGTTTGGTACAGGAAGGAACCAAATAGCGTACACGACTTCCTCTCTCTCCTGCCAAGTGCTCAACCTGATACCTGGACACCCTTTCGTCATAATCTGGGGCATTCTTGAAAAGTGATACTATCTCTTCGATATTCTTTCCTACAGCTAGCATATATGTGGCGAGCATCACCCTCGCAGAATGAGGTAGATTTTCTCCACCCGCCATTAGCTCTAAGGCGTGGTTTACGCAGGGAGGATAAGCTGATGGGGTATTGGCAAGTTTACGGCTAACCATGGGAATGCTCGCTTTTAGGATATTCGCTTGTTCTTTTATCGTTGCTGGAACATGCGATGGGTTCATTTGTTTTATTCTCTCTAGCAAGAGATTTGTTACCTCAGCTCGAATTAACCGCACAGTCTCTTCGGGATCGAGGAATACTCGCCCATCGTGCACGAGTCGATTGATTAGCTTCCATTCTTGCTCATGAAATAAGTGAGACCTTTTAAGATAATCTGTTACCTTTACCTCAAACATAAGCTGGTATTTCATACTGGGGAGCACATCCATTTTTAGTAGCTCCTTAAAGACTTTGAAAAGCAAAAGTTTTTTAGTTGAAGGATCACCGTGCGTCTTCAAATCGTGCACAAGGAATTTTTCGGCTCTTAGCGCTTCACATAGACAATGCTTTTTAGTGAGATTGTCTGAATTTATTGCTTTAATGATCAAAATTCCGACGAGGAATGTCAATATCTCGATTTCGTGTCTTTCTAGAGTGAAATCTGGTTTGGCGTGTTCAATTTCACTTCTTATCCTGTTCGATGCTCTTTCTACTATGTGTCCAAGCTCTGGTAGATTAAGATCATCAAGATTAAAGTAAGTTTGATGCATATACTCGGCTGCCTCATTCAAGAAGGGATATTTTGCCAAGTCGGCAGTTCCGAGTCGAATGGTCATTGTCGCTAATCTATTATTATATATACGCTTATAAAATAACAGCGATCGTAGCATTAGTCAACTATTGGAGCATTCTGATTTGAACTTGTTTTTTTGCCAATAGGTAACTATGGATTATTCCATTTCGGCTAACCACGCATCTCAAAAAAAGCTGGTCGATATGTTCGTTCACGAATATCACCTACCAACAAATTTAAAACCTAAAGTAGTTTGTCTCCAGCAATATTATGACCAGTTACGACCAAATTATGAAGCTTGCACTTGAACGCGGGTTTTACTTCCCCAGCTGCGAAATCTACCCAGACGCCCCTGCAGGTTTCTGGGAATACGGTCCTATAGGAGTGAATATGAAGAACAAATTCATAGCGCTTTGGCGAAGGGAGTTGATACGGCGAGATAGTATGATAGAGGTCGATGGGTCTCAGATAATGAGCCGGAGCGTTTTCGAAGCGTCTGGGCATTTACTTAACTTCAGTGATCCACTATTAGAATGCAAAAACTGTAACTCAATATTTCGGGCAGATAGATATATCTCTGAAAAAATAGGGAGAGCTATTCCAGAAGGTACCTCTGAAATAGCAATGAACTCAATGATAGCAGAGAACCATATTCGATGCCAAAATTGCAAGGGAGAGTTTAAGTCTGTAACTCGATTCAATATGATGTTCAAAGTTGGAATCGGTTCTTCGCACGATGAGGCTTACTTGAGGCCTGAAACCTGCCAGACTATTTTCGTTGATTTCTCTAGGGTATTTAAGACAATGAGGGGGAAGCTACCATTAGGGATAGCTCAGATAGGCAAGAGCTTTAGAAACGAAATTGCGCCTAGACAGAGCTTGTTGAGACTTAGGGAATTTTATCAGGCAGAGATTGAAGTTTTTTGTAACCCTGACCGGTTGAATGAGATGCCCAAATTCGATGAAGTAAGAAATACTCGACTTAATTTGTATGATGATGATTACCATCGCGATATAACCGCTTACGACTGTTTGGACCAGGGGCTACTACCTAATAAGCTGGTTGCATATTATCTAGCACTACTTACAGAGTTCTACGGCAAGACAGGAATCGACATGAAGCGAACTAGATTTAGAAGATTAACCGATGATGAGAAGGCCTTCTATTCTCTTGTTGCATTTGATTTTGAAGTAGAAACCAGCATTGGTTGGCTGGAACTTGTAGCTTGTAACTATCGGGCAGACTACGACCTCAAGGGTCATTCGTCGACTAGTAACCATAATCTCGAAGTTATTGAGCCTACGAACCAGACTAAGGTCTTACCTCACGTTTTCGAATTGTCGATGGGAATTGATAGGAGCCTTTACACTATCTTAGAACACTGCTACCACGAAGATTTTAGACATGATGACCGAGTTGTTCTAAGGCTTAACCCTTACCTTGCTCCTATCACATTTGGAGTACTTCCTCTTATGTCAAAAACCATCATGGTCGAAAAGTCTAGGGCGATCCATTCGCTTTTGAAAAGAGATTTCGATTCGGTCTACGATGAGTCAGGTTCGATAGGCAGACGTTATAGACGGTTAGAAGAAATCGGAGTTCCATTTGCGATTACCATAGACCAGCAAACGCTGGTGGACGATACTGTGACTGTCAGATATAGAGACTCTATGGAACAGGAGAGAATTAATACAGGGGAGCTGAAAAAATTCCTCGAGGACAAGTCTGCGGTAGTTTGAAATGTACCTAACCATGATCTTAAATGGGGGTTTAATGTAATCTTCTACTACGTCTTTTGCTTATGTTCCCGATTAATTCTTGTTATCTCGTCTTCCAAAAGTCTTGAATATCGCTGGTAAGATTCTAGGAGGCGTTTCCGAGTGTTTGTAAGTTGCATACAGACATTTAAGGCTTCAAGGCAAGAATCCATCGATCTTTCTGAGGCAAATCTGTTCATTGCAGATCTAAATTGGATGATGAGTTTCTTCTGTTCAGAGCTTTGGTCATTGATAAAATTTGCCAGCTCTTCGACTTCCGCAGAAATGTCTGATACACTTACTCTGTCAAACTTAATCAATGGCATTCACCTCAGGAATTATAGATTTGAGATAACTTGAAATCAATAACAAGTGCTTGATCACAAATACTAGCTATATTAATGTAGAATGAATAGCATGCATAAATTTTGGTCTAAGATGTGAACTATCCTTAAAGTATGCCGTACCTGTGTATATCTTAGGACAATGTTTATTTACAATACTCCAACTCCAGGAATATATGGTAGTTGATAACAAAGGAAGACTTTCGTATCTTAGAGTCTTGAAGGAAGACCTATTGATTTTACGAATAACTCCAGTTGATGGTCAAGTACCTGACTTCAAGGCAGGTCAGTTCCTCACTGTTGGGCAACACATACCTCGAGAAGGAAAAGTCATCCGCAGGGCGTATTCGATAGCTTCACCTCCTGAACGGAAAAGCTACTTTGAGCTGCTCATACGCTGGGTAAGAAAACCAGTACCGGGAAGGCTTACGACTGAACTCTTCAATATGAAGGAAGGGGATGACGTTAGTTGGGTGAAGCCCACTGGTATATTCACAATCAATCAGTCGAAACCAGATGGGACGCCTGATGAGAGGCGGATGGTACTGATTGGTGGGGGAACAGGATTGGCCCCGTTTATAGCCTATTCGCTCCATCTAAAGTCTATCCAGAGCAAGAGGGAGATTGTGGTGCTACATGGCGCCAGCTATGTCGACGAACTCAGCTATAGAGAACTCTTGACCCAACTCGAAGAAGAAAGTGAGGAGATTGGTAGAGATAAGTGGAACTTTCGATATAGAGCGAGTATTAGCCGGCCTCAGGAATGGTTCAATAGAACATGGGGAGGACAGAAAGGTAGAGTGGAATCATTCTTGAGACCAAAAGCTGGAACCGACAAGTCTCCATTAGAGGAATTAGTAGGTGAGAAAATAACTCCAGAGAATACATGTTTCTATGTGTGTGGATGGCAGGGTACAGTTGATGGGGCACTCGATTACCTGGTCCCAAAGGGTTTTGTTACCGAACGCCAGAAAAGAAAGGACGGTAGTTATGACGTCAAATTCGAATCGTATGGATAGGTAAATGCCTGCACTAAAGCCTTTATATCTGGACATGTCTAGAACAACGAAATGAAATTTGAATTCGAGGAATTTACTTCCGTTGAAGAAGTTTTCATGTACTTAGTATCAGTAGCGCCTTACATGAAACAAATCTTGCCTGTAAGTTCGTACAAAGGATATGTTTTCTCCATAGTTCCTTTAAGCCCTATTTCAGGTGAGGTCTTAATGATGGTCTATACAAAAGGGAGAATAGATCCGGGAATGCTTGAGTTTGATGTTTCAACAAAGAAGTACAAGCAAGTAAACTCTGTTGAACGAGCTGACAAGAATTATTTTATTATATTGACTCCTGCCAAGGCTACAATAGCAGATGATGCAATAGCGGCGCTCGAATCAAAACAACCGTGAGGGATTTGTTCAATATTTCACCTGGCGCGTCAACTGAGATAAACTTTCCCGGGTGCATAAGGAATGGATGTCCGAAATCTAGCTCATCTCACTAGGTAAGAAGTAGATTTTTAAAGCTTCGGGGGAAGCGATGCAGTAACAGATTTTCTTCTCGAATATTTTGAAACAATTTCCTCTGGTGGTCTTCCGCTAAAAAGATTTTTCGATAAACCCCTCAAATACCGCATTATCGCCCATGTTCCGGCTTTTATTAGAGTCGCCATGAAAACTTTCATCAGAGGACCGTACGTCTTGTTCCTTATTATAATTGGAATTATGTCGTTTATTACCCATAGGTTGTGCTGCCAGCACCTCCAAAAAAGCGCAAACTGTGCTTCATTGAGATTTCCAAAATGCATAGAATTCCTCTCTGAAAAATCTTGGTATAGTAGTGGCGCGACAAGTCCACGCATATTAGTATCTCGAAAATCATCAATCAAGTCTATAGTGTATTGAGTCTCATCTGGAGTTTCATCTGGCCATCCTATAATAAGAGTCAGTGCCGGAAACCAGTGGTTTTGATTCAAGATTTTGACGCCCTGTCGCACAACTGCTCCCCATTCTTCCGCTTGGAACGGCTTTGTTTTAACACCAAGATGTTTCTTTACCATTCTGGGCGCAACTGTTTCGACACCAAGATTGGTTGCAAGCCATCGACCGCTTCTTTCCATTCCATTGATATGAGATAATTTTGTTATGAGATCAGGTGAGCTCGCTACTGCCGAAAGAGTCATGTGAGTAGTGCCTATGAAATTCGCACCCACAGACTTCAGGCCAGACCATAAATTAATTATTGCATCAGAATTGGGAACAAAGTCCTTGTTATCACAACCATACAAGAGCATCTCATCAGATTGGAGCCATATTGAGTCAAAGCCATAATTCAAGTTAATCTTAGCTTCTTCTTGTAGTCTTTCAAGTGGAATGTCTTTTTTTGAACGCTTGTTTACATCACAAAAATCGCAACCCCTACCACATCCTCTCATTGCTTCAATCAGTGAGTTTATTGTCGGTCCACGAATGCTTGGAATATTCTCAATTCTCCTGACAAAAGTGTGAAGTAACTCTGGGGCATCACCAGATTCTAAGTCGTGGAACAGATCAAGGGCTAATTCATCCGCCTCGCCTATAACTACCGTATCAATACCATGAATCTTCATTCGGTCTGGTTTCGCTAACTCCCATGCACCATTCCCCCCTACGACAACTTTGAAACCATATTTTTTCTTGAGTTGAATTATGGAAGCACACAACTTTTTAAATTTCATGGCAACGTACGAAAGCTTTTCGGGAGACATTGTCGTGGTTACAGGCGCCATTCCTAAAGGATCCATTACATTTATTCCAATAACTTTAGTTTCAGGCCCAACACATCTCTCGAGCATTTCGGGGTGAGCTATGAAAATGTCATTAGATTTGTATTCCTTGAGCAATGCGGCCTCAACTCTCCTTAATCCGCATTGAGCGACTTTAACTTCCCCTGTTGTCTTGTCAGTTTCAACACTGGGACAAAAAAGTTTATCGAAGACAAACTCAGGAACTAGTTCGTAAGGTCCGCAGGCGATGAAACCATAAAGAAAATTACCTCTATAGTTGGTCATGAGACTCCTATCTGCAGTTAGTACCACTCTCTTACCGTTAACCATGATCTAAACGTTCCTCCTTATTCCATCTGAGCATTGATATAAATCTATTCCGATACGCCAAATTCCTGCTAAAATTCCCAGTAGCTAAGGATTATTACCTAAAAATTCAGTAGAGCCCTTTTCGATGTCCCCTCGACAATATTGATTTAAGTTGTCTATGACCAAGCATCAACAGGGCATCGAGATACGAGACCCATCTATACCCGGCGTGCTCATCTGAAATTCTAATATTTCTTGTGTTAGTGGTTGCGAAATAAAAAATCACATCTTTTTCCGACTTCATGCCATCACCTCTGAAGAAGGAATAACTTATTTTTCCGATATAGGACTGAATGTCTATAGATCTAATTCCTGTTTCTTCCGTTACTTCCCGAACTAGAGTCTGTAATTCAGTCTCTCCCTTTTCCTTATGGCCTTGTGGGAAACCCCAGAAACCCCTCCTATTTCGCAATAGTAAAAACTCAGAGTTCGTCCCTCCTTCTCCATTTGGTGACCAGTATTTTATTACCGCTCCCACAGATTGTTCCGGCGCCACCCTAAACCAGTACAGACAGTATAAAGTGCGATATAATATCGTTAAGTGCTGTCAAACGTATTAATATCGACGGTATTGTGACTCTAGATAGGGCCGGTCGTCTAGTCTGGTAGGATACGGCATTGGCATTGCCGAGGTCGTGGGTTCGAATCCCACCCGGTCCATGTACCCGAAGTATCAACTGCCATCGAACCGATAAACCAATAAATATGCGTGAAGAGAAATTCTAGTTGAGCTGCTAGTTTGACGAGGGTACTCATGCACATTGTTCGGTCTTCTTGATGATGCGTTTTATAGCGAAAAAAAGATAGCTCTCACAGCAGATCCTAATGCTATGGTTGAGGAGCTACTGGTCTCAGACTATGGAGAACATAATATGTTGGTTTATCCAAATCGCAGATCTTTTAGGCAATTGTATTCAAAATATTGCAGAAATGTACTTGTTGAACATAACTCAAATGGTGCTGAAAATGAAATGATTTTGATAATATCCTACTATGACACTGCTAGTAACATTAGAAATGTGCTAAAACGAACTGGAATAGACATCGACGGAGGCATGAAAAAATGGCCTATTGTATTAATGGACTCCGTTACGGCGTATTCATGTTCTACTGTTGACCAAAGGTGTGAGGGAGCAGGCAATAATCACAGAAATGGCGAGAACTTCGACAAGAGGATTTGGGCACCTAATGAGCAACTGGAGGATCAATATGCCCCATTTCCTATCCGATACAAACCGTACAGAATCTTAAATCTCCTGAGTTCCTTGTTACAGAATACGCACGACTTCGGCATGAAAGGGTTGTGTGTTATTGCTGACGTGGGATCATTCTACCTCCTCAACAGAATCGAAGAACTTGTGGACTACGAATGTTCTTATGCTCCTAAATTTGATAAAAAAATAAATGTTAAAGCATTTTGTTGTCATCATCGACAGGAAGTGAAAAAGGCTTTAACAATAGAACAACAAACCAGGATCTTTGACCACCATAACAGAAATCTTCTCCTTACCAGTAGCTGAAATAGTTCAGGCATGTGTTACCGAATGACGAGACACGATGATTTTTCTCCGCAATATCAAAAATCTAAAGATTAGTAGGGTGAAGTAGCATACCCAGAGAAAAGAAGGTCAATCTTGGTCTCCAGAAATCAAATGCAGGACGAGGAGTATTTTCATTTTCAAAATGATTGGTGATAAGGACCACTATATTTTAAGAATTCAAAGTCCCTATTCAGGAATTCCAGAGCGGGAGGTCTATTGGGAAGTACTCCTTTATGGTAATCGCAAGTTGCTTTCGTATGTAAATATCATAAATTCTGTATATTGCATTTCGCCTTCGATCGAATCCTATATTCTTAATATGCCGAAAGGTTTCAATGCTTAAATCTTCGATTGAGCTGCCAATCCCCTTTTTTCCATCAACTATTCTATCTAGTAACAAAATTGGAAGATTTTGAGTCTCAATCTTCGATTCGGCATGCATTATCACCCCACCATCAAGTTTGTTTCTAACACACACCTTGCGATATAACATAGAGCCAGACTTTTTCTGACCTAGTAAGACAATTTCAATGTTATTCCTTACTAATGCTTGAAGTACACTTTCCAAGACACCGTTCTGTATGATGACAATTAGTAAGAGTGGAGGAATTTTGTACTGCAATTTAGTTTCTAATTCGACTACCGCCTTTTGCAATGTTGACCAATTATACATTCCAGAAGCAAGTCTGATTCTTTTCAATTCTGTTTGGATAGGCTAAACACAATTAAAAGGTGTGCTTTAGAAGAGTATTAGCCCAGAACAATACGTATAGCCAGGGCCGCCATGGCAATACTTAGTGTGCCCATACTAATTATTTTCAGATACTTTTCTAACGTGTGCATGGAGACATTTTGCTCATTCCTACTTTTGAGGATCTTGTAAGGCCTAGAAAGACTAATTTCAACGTAACTGATGAAACCAGCAACAGTCGCCACAAGTATCGATTCAAGACTAATTGTATTGGTCTGCATCATGTAACCAGCCAGGACGGGAAGCGCTCCCCATGCTACCACAAACCAAAAATTTGTGTGGAAATACCCCTTAAATTTCTCGAAGTTATACGCAAATAGAAAAAAACCTTCTGCAACTGCTACGACTGAGAGCGAAGGCACAAACAAAATGATATAGTAGACGCCTATTGCATAGGCGATTGAGAGGGACAACACCAAGACGGTCCATGAAGTTGATTTGCTAAATTCTATTCCCCAAGGTCTCTTTTTCGAACCAATATAATCGGCAAAGTGAGCGCCGATTCCCAAGGCAAAAAAGTAAATAACGATGATTCCTACTATCCTCTCCCAATGGATTGAAGGAGTAAGGAGAGAGCCCAGTAACGCAAATGATATACACATCGCAGTATACGGCAAAAATAGAATTCCTATTGCTATTCTAAATTGAGTTGGACCAAACTTTGGTACGAACCATTCATTCAGCCGATTAGTGTCCTCACTCATTCTTCTTAGCAACAATCATTTTGGAAGTACCAAATGTGAAATACGTAGAACTTATTTCGACAAAGCCATGACATCTTAAGGATGCGAGAAGCTGCTCCGACCACTTTGAATTCTCAATCATCTGATCAAGTTCTAAGAAGACATGCTGCCACGATGTTACAATCGAACCTGCTATACGCAATAATTTGAAATGTGACTTCCAGAGAAATCTAACAACTTTGTTTTTTGGATATGAAAAATCATGAAACACAACAACCCCGTTTGGAGTTATCACTCTACTAATTTCAGTTACAAGTTTGTTGATGTCCACATACTTTGCCAAGTATGAAGATACGATACAGTCACAGCTACGATTCCTAAAGGGCAACATTTCAGCGTTTGCGTTAACCACATTACGGATCTTTCTCCTATTATTGGAAATCTTGGCATAGTCAAATGAGAGATCCAAACTCAAAACATCTAATCCGCTAGTGCTGCTCTCGATCATCTCGCTTAGAATTCCAGTACCGGAAGCTAGATCTAGCACGATTTTTCCTTGGATCTTATTCAGAATTTTTTTTTTCCAATGCATATCTCTGCCAATTGTAGCATATCGCACGATCCGGTCATATGTATTGGCGTTTTGCTTAGTAAAAAAATGCCTTGCATTATGTAATCCTGGATGCACTAGCCTAGTTCATAATACATTTTTCTTGCGTATAAAGCTTATAGTTATCATACGAACAATATGTTGCTAGTTGTATTTTGTGAATTGGCAAAGGCATGTTCGGCGAGGCGAATACGAAGGTCGCAAAGTAGTCATAAAAACCAACAAGAAAATTAAGGGCTTTAGAGATTTCATCCTTGTATTTTCTTTTGTGCTGACGTCAGTGCTAATGCTTCATCCGAGCGCTCCACATCCGCTTGGTTCAATGTTATTGTATAACGAGAGCGCTGTGATGAGAGAAACACTTAGGAAGTTAGAAATACTTAGCCCAGCTCTTTTATACAATAGCAAGAGGGTCCTAATAGAGGAATATATCGAGGGGGGTAATTTGTATTCTCTTTTCGAGAAAGAGGAGGACACGTCGTTAGCAAATAGAGCAGGTATTATCACGGCACGTCTTCACAATGCTGAATTAGTTTTTCTAGATAACAAGGCCGAAAACTACCTGATAGACAGTCAAGGAAAGCTAGTCAGAACAGATTTGAGTTTCATCATGAGAAACCATTCTGTTTTTTCAAGAAGCATGGATATAGCTAGCTTCTTAGCCAGCATAATGGATTTAAGTAGTTCTAGATATCACACAATTCATAACACTTTCGTCAGGGCTTATATGAACGAAACAGGCAAGTCATGCCCATACCTTTACATTATATTGAGAAACATTATGGCCTTAGCGCTTACCTCAAATAGAGTTAATACGTTTGTGAACTTATTGAAATCTTGAAGGGAGCTGAAAAATCCACTGCGTTTAATGGTTGTGGCGATGTCGAAATTATATTTTCTGCTATATAGGTGGCAACTCCGTTTTCTTGTCAAAACCACCTGAGCCAAAGCGACAGTAGAAGCACTGGTCAGACATCATGTATGGAATCTTTTGAATGACAACAGCTCCAATCTTTAATGCGATCTTAGTCATAATTTTGTATTTCATTGGCATGGACGGAATAACCTCTTTGAAGTAAACATCATAATGATCTGGACAAAACTTTAATGTAACCTGAGCTTTCTGCCTAGATTGATGCCCTTTATCCCTTGATGAGACGTTTAGATTTTTTGCCACATTAATTTGTTCTCTGATATACTCGTGCTTTGGACATGGGCAATCCTTCCCTTGAGGATGTTTGTACGCAGGAAGATTCTTCCAGTCAAAGTCAGGGTAATTCTTCTCAAAGTCTTCCATTCATTAATCCAAATTTTATTGAATGTTATCTGATATAAACATGTAGGGATAAAAATGCCTTCCGTTGGCAAGAATTAAATAGTCAAAGGGATCAGAAAAAATATATTTTTGGTTATATTACAATCGTCAGGCGACGTGATGCGAGACCAGCATACCAGTAAGAGCGGCAATTCTGCAAAATCAGCAGCTACCACCACTTCGCAGACAAGGAATAGAGATGATGGAACGTTGTCGAGACAACCTGCACCGGATTCCAACCTTAGAACTTTGCAAGATTTTAAGAAAACCCTTCTCGAAGAGAAGAAGACAGGTGAAGAGACAATAGAAAGTCTAAACAAGAAAATAGACGACACAAAAAGACTCATTGACGATGAACGCATCAATCTGGATGAATTACGAGCTAAATTAAAAGTGGTAAACGAGCAGAAAGATGCCGAATTTGGCAGGTTTACCGAACTGAAGAATGCACTCGTTACAGCAAGGACTCAGATGAAGTCTCTTGATGAAAAAGCATCAACTCCACGTTCAAGAAAGGATAGATATGATCTGGTAAATCTGAATAATCAGCTGGATCAAATTGAGCGCGATATTCAGACAAAGAAGCTTTCGAAGGATGAAGAACGCAGACTGGTTCTGAAGTCAAAGGAAGTTGCGACCAAACTTTACGCCCTGAAAGCAATTCATAAGAAAGAGGATAGGTTTAGAACTATTTCGATCCAATATGATGTTCTAAAGAACAAGATGAACAAACTGTTTAACCAGAAATCTGAGCTAGGTGAGGGCATTGGAAAAATAAAATCAGAGCTAGACGAGTTGCTTAATCTCAGGGAAAGTTTGTATGAAGACCGTCGTAAGAACATCAGGAATGTAAGGGAAGCTGATGCGAAACTAGAAATGGTTGATACTCAACTTAATGCGATCCAATTCAAGAGAACCAGAGCAGCTTCCGAGCAACGAGCCAGAAGGTATTCTCGAAGCGAAGGTAAGGAGAATCGATATATCGCCTCTCAAGAAAAAGGTAAACGAAGTAAGGAAAATCAGGATAGGTGGAATATTCTTAAGGAAGCTGCTCTTAAGAAAATGTCTGGCGGAGAAAAACTGACATTTGAAGAGATGAAACTTATATATGGTGAGAATGGAACTACTGATTGAAGAGGGTCCTATGTATGGCCTTCAGTAGTAGTGAATTAGAATCTAAATGCTAGTCGTTACTGTAGATGATACTTTTCACCCTTAAAGAAGGTCACCATTTAGTAAATGTGGCGCGCGACATTGTCGAAAGACTATTTGATGATAGACGTCCTTCATTGGAACCTTTAATTCAAACTAATGTGAAAGCGGGTGTTTTTGTGTCCATTCATGACTGCTCGACCGGTGAAAATATCTTGAGGGGTTGTGTTGGTTTCCCACTGCCTAGAGGTGAATTTTGTTCATCGTTAGAGGAAGCTGCTATCGCAGCTGCCACACAAGATCCGCGATTTAGTCCCATTTCAAAAGAAGAGCTTGGCAAGGTGATCTTTGAGGTAAGTATCTTGAATCGTCCCGAATTGATCAGTGTTGCAAAGCCTGCCGACTATTTGACCATGGTGAAGATCGGAGTAGACGGATTAATGCTAAGTTGGGGTGAACACTCGTCATTGTTACTACCTCAAGTTGCTTTAGAATTTAACTGGACTGTGGATGAATTTCTTAGTAATCTGTGCCATAAGGCAGGTTTAACGCCGGACATGTGGATGAACAAAGACGTTAAAATATACAAATTTAACTGTGTCATTTTCAGAGAGTCAAAACCCAGAGACGGAATTTATCAGGTAGATGGTCGAACATCTGAATAGGCTAATGATAAGTGCTCGTTGGTGATCGAATCTGCAACAAATGAAAGCTAAATATTTCTTGCCTTGGGATTGATCCAGGATTCTTGTCAAGGATCTATATCTCGCCTTATGGAGTCGGGCTGGGCCATGCTAGCAGAATGTTGATGCTCGGAGAGCAGGTTAGAGAATTAGGATATGAGGTGTCATTTTCTTCGTTTGGGGAAGCAACTGATTTTTTGAGGCACAATGGATTTCAATGCGAAAGAGTTCCGCCTCTAGAGCTTTCTTGGACTTCAGAGGGCGCCTTTTCGACAAAGAAAAGCATAGCGAGCATTCCCTATCAATTCTCAAATTTCTCCAAACAATTGAACGCAGAGATCAGAAATATCGCTGTATATCGACCAGATCTTGTTATCTCGGATACTAGACTCTCTCCTTTGATAGTTTCCAAAGTCCTCAAAGTACCTTCAGTAGTCATACTAAATCAAATAAGGCTACTACTATCTCCTTCACTGAGAAAAATACGAATTGCTCGTCTCTACGAAGAAATTAATGGGCAGTTACTTGGCGCCCTCTGGTCCTTCGCAGAGAAGATATTGATACCTGATCTTCCTCCCCCTATGACAATCAGTGAAAAAAATATCTGGAATGTCAGCACTACCTCAAGTAGGGTAAAATATGTTGGATTCACAGCTCCTAATCCTACCATTGTCCCAAGACGGTTAGAAGAGGCGAGTCAGATGCTCCATCTTAGTAGCGAAAAGCCATTCATTTTCCTTCATATTAGTGGACCAGAACCTACTCGCAGACCCCTTACCAATATAGTTATGAGTGCCCTCAAGGAGCTAGAACCACAGATACAATATGTCATATCAGAAGGTAAACCTGGAGGTAACCCTTGTCCACAAAAGATTTCGAATTCAGGTTGGTATTTTGAATGGTGCCCCATTAGAGATGAGCTTTTTTCCCTATGCCATGCCCTCGTAATAAGGGCTGGTCATGCGTCGATTTCTCAATCCATTCAATTTGGAAAGCCATTCTTGTGTATTCCGATAGAGAATCATGGAGAACAGCTGGCTAACTCTGATAAAGTTTCAGAGTTAAAAATCGGCATTTCGTTGAGGCAGGACAAGCTAACTCTGGACACCTTAAAGCAGGCGATCATGACTCTGATAGTTAGTAAACAGTATCGTAAGAATGTATCACATCTCATGAAAATTGCGCACGGGCTGAATGGAGTTCAGAACATCGTGAAAGAGGTTAAACCCTACTTGTAACATTTTTCGATTTTATGCATAGGCGTACTTTGTAAAAACATGGCTTAACAACTGCATCGTGGACGCGACAGGTTCGTCCTGCGTAGTGGCTCAATTCTGCAGATGCGACAACTTGAAAGACAAATCATCCGGAGACGAATTAAGCCGAGTTCCCGCAGATCAAAGTTCCTTGATTGCCTGCTGAACAGAGATGCGATCAGTCGCTCCAGGCATATAGTACAAGTATTTTTCCAAATCCTCTTTGACTGAACCCTTACCCGATTTCAGCCTGGCAAACGCTCGATTCTTATATATTGGGCCAAACCTTACAGGGTTTATATCAATGGCCATTGAATACCACTCATCAGCAAAATCGTATTGTTCATTTTTCAAGTAATAGTTGCCTAACCCTCTGTATGCTAAATAGTATCGTTTGTTTATTTGTATAGCTTTCCTATAACACTCAATAGCTGAGTCGGATTTCTGATCACTATATGCTGATCCTAGGGCGTACCAAGCGTGAGGGTTATCTCCGTCCATGCTTACAGCACTAGACAGTTCCTCTACGACTTTGGCAATATCCCCTTTCAATCTTAACCTTTCTGCAACAAGGCAGCTACGGTTTGAATTTTGAAACTTAAAATCTCTATCTGACACTATTTCTGCCATATCTGATGGGATCAAAATGATTGAAGTCGTATCATCTTCCTCCCACTCTTGTTCAAATCTTTTTTCAGGAACAGCACCCTGTTTGTCTTGCTCCGGCACATAGGTCAGAATTCTCCTCTCCTGAGGCTCGTATCCGCATACTATCGTGGCATGTTGAACCAAGTCGTGGATTCCTGGGAGTATTGTTATTATTGGTATCCCTTGATCGATTGTCTTTTTGATATCCTTCATGTTACTTTTGTACATCATTGATTGGAAGCCATTCTTTTCTGCGACTTCGATTCCTTCAATTAGCACGGATCCTCTGACAGCCTTGTATTGTATTTTGGCCTTCTCAGAGATGTGAGAAGCGAGATCTTCTCCCCAGTATAATGCCAAGACGTTAAATACGAGAGGCAATTGTGGTGTGTCTAAGCTGGGGTCTACAATAGGTAATGTTAGGCTATGATCTTCAGAACTAGGGTACACATTGATGCTTAACTTTCTTAGGAAATAAAAATCATATAGCCGCCTTAGTCCAACGCCATGAAATTAGCCAAGATGCTTTTTCCATCCACGCCACTTACTTCTGGATGAAACTGAGTTCCAAAGATTGGTTTGTCTCTGTGTAAGAGGATCTCATTTGGGCATGTTTGGGATTCTCCAACAGAGTCTAGGCAGACAGGTAGCCTTGAAACACAATATTTGTGGCTTTTAAACACCGTTATCGTTTGTTTGCCAAACACGAGAGCATTATCCCACTTCACGGTTACATGACCATAGTCTTTTATTGGCTCTTCGAGTCTTCTTAGCGATCCGCCCAAGGTTAAGGCAATTATCTGGCATCCGTAACATATTCCTAAAATAGGTATAGTCCTAGAATAACAATATTTGACTAATATAGAATTTGTCATGTTGATACTCGAACTGCCAATCTTCCTTCCTGATAAAATGACCTTACTGAACCAAGGTAAATTCTCGAATCCAAGTTCATCTGGCCTTATTTCTGAATAGCGCCTACAATCATAGGAATATCCCAAGTCACTGATAATATCCCTCAGATTGGGCGTAAACGGAGAGTTGTTATCAACTATTAGGACCTCAAGTGTTTTTTTAGACATGGCGGTTCGGAGTATATTTATAACTGTAAAACCTATTCTTAAAATAGAATCAGCTAATCAAAAGTAACTCGATTTCTAATTGTCCCGAGCCTTTCGATAGTAATTTCGACCACATCGCCGTCCTTCAAATATCGAGGTTCCTTCATTGACATCGCAACTCCAGCTGGCGTTCCAGTGGAAATAATGTCCCCCGCTTCAATAGTCATGACACTACTCAGGCTAGCAATAATCTTCTTAATGGGAAGAACCATATTCATGCTTGAAGAATTCTGTCTCATTTCGCCATTTACCTTTGTGACTATTGAAAGATTCTGAGGATCTGCTACTTCGTCCTTTGTGGTAATCCAAGGGCCACAAGGTGCAAACGTGTCCATACTTTTGCCTCTGGTGAATTGCTTGTCTTTGAATTGGATGTCTCTCGCTGAGACATCATGAAATATCATGTATCCAAACACGACATCTAAAGATCTGTCTTCAGGGATCTTTCTTGCGTTCTTTCCAATGATTGCAGCTATTTCAGCTTCATAGTCAAGCCTGGTTACAAACTGCGGGCATATTATGTCCTTATATGGTGAATTAAGCGTAGTTCGTGGCTTCATAAATATGACTGGTTCGTCAGAAGGGGTAAGGCCGGCGTCTCTTGCGTGGTCATAGTAGTTAAAGGCTAAGCATAATATCTTCGGAGGATTTGGAATGGGAACTAGCAAATCCAAATCCTTTACAAAGTGTGGATAGGTAAGCTTATCGTAGTTTTCCCTGACTTCGTCTAACCAGCCATTAAACATGAATTCTTTAATTGAAACAGGTATAGGAATTCCAGTCTGTTCTTGAATCTCATTTCTTGTCACAAGTTTTTTTTCGTCACTAGAGATTAAGGCATATGTCTCGGTGTTATTGGAATCTTTTACTCTGGCTATCTTCATTTCATTTCTAATTATTGTTTAGCCGTGCGTATATATTGCTACTCCATCAGTTTGCAATCTACAAAAACCAAAGCGGACTAATTGTATATGGCTGCCCGATTGGACCTTTGACACGTATGATTCCGCAATTCCATTATATGTGTGAAGACTATCTTTGCTAAATTCTCCATTAATAAAAAGCTTGTCAGGGACTATAACAGTGAACGGTACCATATCATCATTTGAAACCCATTGAACTTTCGGTATATTTGTCTTTATCTCTGGCCCTGTATTGATTACCCGCAAATGGTCTATACCATTTTCTTGTATCTTCTCCTCGAGCTGGATGTTGTACATTTCCATAAGTCTGATTTCTTGCCCACTCGCCAATCGGTCAGAATCTGCTCTATCTATGAATAGACGATCAGAGATCTTGACATTCCTAGTGCCGAGCTGAGCCGTAGGATGATTTTTTAGTTCAATCTTGCCCAGAATTGGATTGCCAATCCTAACTTCTACAGGATCTTTAACAAAGAAGAGGCGTAGTGATATCTTGTCGAGTAACTTTCTGTTATACGCTTCAAGCGACTCAAATGGAGGTTTGGTATCGGCGAGTGAGATTCCCAGAGAAAGGACAAATTTGTGGATTGCCTCTGGAAGTATCCCCCTTTTTCTAAGTGCCGCTAAGGTTGGAAGCCTAGGATCATCCCATCCAGAGACCAAGCCACCTTCAACAAGAGGTTTTAACTTCCTTTTAGAAACTGGCATCCCTTCAAATTCCAGGCGGGAAAACTCCATCAGCGTAGGCTGGCGAAGGCACAATGATCTAAGTACCGAAAAATATAGTGCGTTTCGAAGCTCATATTCCTTTGTCCGCATTGCATGGGTGACGCCATCGAGACTATCCTCGACCGGCGCAGCAAAGTCGTATGTGGGGAACACCCTTATGTTCCTACCAAGCTTCGGGTGGTCGGCGTCGATGATCCTGAATAATGTAGGGTCCCGCATCGCGGTATTAAGGTCAGACATATCTCCCCTAAATCGTATTATAGCCTCATTCTGTTCAAACGAACCATCGAAAAATTTCTCCAAGCGCTCCATGTGATCATTACTGTCGCGGGTCCTGCAGGGACAGTCTACACCTTTTGCTCGCATAGAATGAATTTCGTCTGCCTTGCATGTGCAAACGTATGCATCTTCTTTTGTCACCAATCTCCGTCCATAAGAGTGGAGAATCTTGATATCGTCAGATGTATTCTTAATGAGGTCAGGTACGATTCCAAGCCATTCAAGTCCTTCCTTGATAGCATCGTAGAATTCCAACCGTTCATTTAGTGGATTTGTGTCATCGAATCTGAGTATTAGCTTTCCCTCATACATCCTTGCATATTCTTGGTCAATTATTGCGGCCTTAGCGTGCCCGATATGAGGATAGCCATTAGGTTCGGGAGGGAATCTTGTCACGACTTCTCCAACTCTAGCTCCTTGAAGGGGAGGTAGAGTTGGCTCTTCCTTGCGGTTGGCAGCCTTAACTACATCCTGAAACACTAAAAGTTTAGATGCCATCTTCTCCTGGTCAGGGAAATCGAGCGAGTTAACGTCATCTACAATTTTTTTGATAAGAGGAATTAGCTCCTTTATCGTAGGTCGGAGATCGGGCCTCAAACCAACCACCTTTGAGATCACAACGTCATGTTTTGCACTTCCACCATATTCTATGGCATTTCTTAATACAATTCTTTTAATTATTTGCTCAATTGCTTCGTCTGAAGTCATCTTGAGGATTTAAACCGTCCTCTCGACGATGAAATGAGCCGAAGCAATGATTTTTCTCTTTGGTATACTATCATCATATTGAGAGATCGATTCTATAGCTTTTTGGATATGTCGCCTCGCATTATCTCTCACTTCTTGCTCAATACCTAATGAAGAAATTGCTTTCACCGCTTCCAGAATCTCTGTACTAGCGGCATTTCTGGAGGCAAAGACTCTTAGGATCTTATCCCGATTGTAGTTATTACTGATTTTTAACGCGAGGAGAATGGGTAGTGTTTTTTTGCCTTCCCTTAGGTCATTTCCGACGGATTTGCCGGTCAATTTTGCATCACCTATTACTCCTATCAGATCGTCAATGAGTTGAAATGCGATCCCTACATTTTCTCCGAACTGAGTTAAGGCACCTACATCTTCCTCCCTAGAAGTTGGAGCAGAAAGTACACCCAGAGCACAAGATAACCCAAATAGAGCCGCCGTTTTCTTGCTTATCATTGAGAGGTATTCACGTTCATCAATAAACCTATCTTCAAACGCTATCCCGAGGTCAAGAGCTTGCCCCTCACATACGTCAACGCAGGCATTTGACAGCCTAGATACCATTTCACAAATTCTACTGTCAGAAGTACCTAACTTTCTACAATTTTCAACGATCATCAGGTACGCTTTTGAAAATAATACGTCTCCAGCTAGGATTGCTAGCGGAAGTCCGTACGACTTGTGAACGGTGGGAACACTATGTCTGACATCGTCATTATCCATTATGTCGTCATGAACGAGGGAAAAATTATGGATCATCTCAACTGAAGCTGCTGCTGGTAGAGCCTTGATCTTTGTTCCTCCAAACATCTCGCAAGATTTTACAACCATAAATGGTCTAAGTCTCTTGCCACCACTACTGATATAATGAGCCGAAGCGGAGTAAAGTTCTGAAGGGTTGCCCTTTAATCTTGCCAGCATATATTTGTTCATTTCCGATGCAGTAGACTCCATTTCTTCATCTATATCCGGTATATTCAATATTCATTCGCCTCAGATCGCAATTCGCCTGTCAAGATATATTTGGTACTTTTGAGTGTCTTCATGTCTCCAGCACCTACCAGAAACATTGTGCTCTTCAGCTCAGCAATTACAGTGTCTGCAAATTGATACAGTCTCTCTTTCGATTGAACTGCGTTTACGAGAAATGGATATGCCATAGCACACATATCAGCCCCTATTGCGATACACTTTGCAATTTCTAACCCATTGCGTATACCTCCTGAGGCGATTAAAGGCAACTTCATCAGCGCTCTCCTAACTACTATAATACTCAATGCAGTAGGTATCCCCCAGTCCCAAAACAATTCGCCAAGCTGTGTTTTCAGTCTTTCGCTTGCGCTTTCCGCACGTACTTTCTCAACTCCAGCCCAACTGGTACCTCCTGCTCCGGCAACATTTATCGCAGAAACGCCGACTTCGTTCAGCTTCAGTGCTGCCTCCCTGGATATCCCGGCACCAACTTCCTTTGCCATTACTGGAACACCTATAACTTTCACCAGATCGGATATGCATTTAAGGACTCCCGAGTATCTTGGTTCTCCTTCAGGTTGTACCAACTCCTGGAGCGGATTAAGGTGAACCACTAGCGCATCAGCATTTATCATCTCTATCAACTTTTTCACTTTGTCAATTGAAAGACCACTTGACAGCTGTGCACCCCCTATGTTGGCTATGAGAAAGGCGTTTGGTGCCTTCTTTCTTGCTATAGTGTAACTGTCTGCGAGTTTTTCACTTACCAATCCCGCTCTTTGAGAGCCAACACCCATCGGAAGTGAGTATGACTCAGCCAGCTCGGCGAGTCTACCATTTATCAGCAAGGCCTTTGCTGTCCCCCCTGTCATAGAATCAATGATGAGAGGAGCAGAGAATCGACGTCCTAGGAATATTGAAGTTGTATCGATATCACTTAAATTTAGTTCAGGAATTGCATCATGCACTAATTTCACGTACTCAAGAAAAGTAGATGTGGTTTTTGCCTGGACGTTACGATTAAGGGGAATATCAATGCCCTCCTGCTTCCTTTTCATAATATCGCGGGCCTCTTCTTCTAGCCTTACAGGGTCTGTCATTTCTTATCTCCTACCCTTAGGTGAAATCGCTGGAATCATAGTTCCTTCCACCTCTAGTCCCCTCAGAATATCAAATACTCGTTCGGCGTTCAGTCCATTCACAATGTTAACGTCGATGCCCAGCCTGGCAATTTCAAAAGCCTCTGAAATTTTTCTCCCCATACCCCCAGTAACATCAATTGGGGTATCCATGATACTGATTTCATTAGTAGGAAAATTCAGTACCTTTACCAGCTTTTTATTTGTCATATCTTCGTAAATACCATCTACATTTACCGTGAATATTACTCTTGATGGCAAGAGGTATGTAGCAATACTTGTCATCAAAGAATCACCTGATACGATAGAAAATCTCCCTTCATTGAGGTGTACCACGTCGCCAAAAATGACCGGAACAATACCACGTCGAGTATATTCGACTAGCTCATTGATCTTGGTAACATTAACCTTTCCATCTGCAAAAAGCGTAGTGGGGGAAATTCCATAGGGTGCGAGCCCAGCCTCCAACATAGATTTAATAATAATCTGATTCAGAGCTACCATTGATTCATGCACCATAGATATTCCTCGGGAATCATACAATTCAGCCTTAGTATGCATGTTGTACTTCACTGACCAATAATGACCAAATGAACCTCCGCCATGAACTACGATAAATGAATCACCAAGCTTCGCGAGAACGTGTGAAAGCCCATCTATTGCTTGAATATTCGGAGTCAGCGCTCGATCTTTTACTGTGATAACAGAGCCTCCGAGCTTAATAAGCAACGTCTGAGTCATTAATCTTAGAGTGGCATAATTTCCATTACTGATTTAAAGCTTTAATCAATAGTTAAGCCCCTGTTTTCTATTTCGATCGCCTCCGAGCACAAATTCAATCCTTTTAAGGCTACATTTATTGCTGGGATTATCTCCGGTCTAGCCAACACAAGGACGCTGCCTCCTCCCCCCGCACCTGTGATTTTCGCTCCTAATGAACCACATCTGCTGCAAATACCGATAATCTTTTCAATTTCCTTATTGGAAACACCAATTTCTCTTAGCAATTTGTGATTTTCGGTCATTAGCCGACCAATTTCTTCTAGAGATCCGTTAGCCATCGCATTTACACCATTTGAACAGATTGCAGTTGCATCACTAGTTAATTCTTCGAAGTGCTTAGACCTGTTTCTACTAAATCTTCTCACATGGGATACTAACTCCGAAGTTTCATGACTTCTACGAGTGTTAATCAAAAAAAGCGGAAGGGGCTGACTCTTAATTGACGTAGTTTCAGTAAAACCGGCAAAATGGACAAGACCACCATACGTTGAGACGTAGCAGTCAACGCCCGATGATTTGTCATGTATCATTCGTTCGCCAGAGAGTGCGTATTCGCATATCCATCTTCTGTCGGTGGAAGATATTTCTTCGTCGTGGTTTCGCCTAATAATCGATCGTAAAATGCCGGACAACATGACACATGAAGCTGCGGAACTGCCCAGGCCTACTCCTATAGGTAATTCTGACTTGATGTATATTTTCAGTCCAATATCTGGCGCATACTCTCTGAGAATGTTTCTACAGAATGTGCTAAGTGGCTCGAGCAACTTCTTCTTAGACGGCTCATCTCTCACAGCGGCACGCTCTATCGTATATGAATTAGGTTTCATTTCAAGATCCGAAGCAATCGACATACCCAAATTCCCAGTAAATTCTGCCCTTCCAAAGCAACGTCTGTTTATGGCTGCTACGATAGCCTCGCTATTGTAAACTACAAAATGCTCACCAAAAATAATGACTTTGCCAGGCGCAGATGCACTCACATGAGGTCTATAAGTGATATCCATGCAAGATAATCATACGAATAATATTGACGAGTATCCCACGACGGAAGACTTGTCTCCTGTTATGTCACCGCTGGTGGCATATCTAATTAGCTCCCCTCGCGTAGCGCCTCGATTTTTTGCTGCAACCATTACCGTCGCGATAGCACCATATCCACAAGCAGATACGTTGTACTCTCGTAGTGTGTGATAGAACGCGCTGATATCCAGTGAAAGAATTGACTTGATAAGTTGCGAGTCTTTTCGATGTGCTTCGGAATTTGATTCGTAATGAGTAAAATCAGATGATGCAATTAACATAAACTCCTCTCCTTTAGAGCTCCACTCGTTTACAGTATCTGAGATGGCAGATCCAAGTTCAAGGGCCAGATATTCCTCTTGATTGGTCAAAATTATCGGAACTATTGCAAATTTCTCGGTAGTATACAACAAGAACGGAATCTGAACCTCTAGACAATGATCTCGGCTATGTGCAAACTCATCAAAATCCATTGACGTTGCTCTAGAAGCGATATCTTTTGCCACCTGTGGATTCACCATTACGTCACCTATCGGTGATTCCCAAATCCCATTCATTGTAGTGGCCACGGAGGAGCCCAAACCATAATGATTGGGCCCAACAAGTACGACGTTGTTAAATTTGGATGATGATATGCTGTAATAACCATTGGCAGCCACGCTCCCAGAGTACAGGTACCCCGCGTGGGGAGAAACTATCCCATAGATTTTTCTGACCTGGTCCGATGGAGGCAGACGTCCGGGTCCAAATATCTTATTTGTAAAGCACCCTTTCAATTCGCCAACCAGCTGCTCTTTATTAGAAGAATAGAAGATACCCGAAACGGAAGGTTTTCTTCTATAAGCACTCAACTCAGTTCCTCGACTAATTTGGTTTCAAAGTCTTCAATGGGAACTTTCATTTCACTGTCAGTCTTTATGACTCCTTGCTTTTTCAGTACCTCTCTTGCGAGTAACCAGTACACTGTCGCCAACGCCTTACGGCCTCTGTTATTGGCAGGGATAACTACGTCAACCTTCGATGTCACATTGTCGCTGTTGCAGATAGCAATTACAGGGACTCCTGCTCTAGTTGCTTCCAGTACCGCCTGCTGATCTGCCTGAGGGTCTGTTACTATGACTATCTGTGGCTCCATGTATTTGGGCAGTGCTGGATTAGTGAAAGTGCCCGGCATGAATCTACCTAAGATGTATTTTGCATTAGTAAGGTTGCAAAATTTTTCAACAGGTGTTTTTCCGTACTCTCTTGCAGAAGTAACGGCTACTTTGGAAATATCTGCTCGGCTTATGAACTTGGCAGCGATGTCAATGCGTGAGAGAGTCTTGCTAATATCGAGAATGTACAAGCCCTCTGGGTTAGCTCTAATTATAAAGGGCACCATAAATTTTGTTTTCACAGGTGTCCCAACCCTAATACCCGTTGAGAGTATCATTTTTTCAAGGTTATCTTGTTCGGGAACATAATTTGCCTCTGAGGCTGAAGAGCTCTCAGAAGCCGATGACTCAACACTTGTTTCGGAATCCTTCAAGGATCCTGTATTCTCCGCAGCGTTCAAATCGTCTGATAAAGCAAGATTATCACTTTCGTTGTCACTGGACATTTTAGGTTGAGCAGATTTCAGCCATGCCTTCTATTAAACCATACTCCCTAATCCTTACCAATTCATTTAACTTTGCGAGTCTTTCACCACCCAATATTCCGGTTTTTATCATCTTAGATCCAGTAGCTATTGAGATATGTGCAATATGGGAATCGGTAGACTCCCCTGATCTGTGAGAGGTGATAATTCCCACTCCCTCGCTTCTACAACCATTTGCGAATTGAAGCGCATCGTGCAGTGACCCGGCCTGATTTACTTTAAGTATAGCTCCAGAACACGCTCTATGCTTGGAAGCTATCGCCAACCTCGAGACGTTGGTAACAAGCATGTCATCTCCAGTGATATAACATCCAGAATTTGCTCTGGTAAGCAACGACATTCCTGGAAAATCCTCCTCATTGACCGGATCTTCGGCGTATATAAGTTTGTAACTTTTAATTAGACCATTAACATAATCAATCTGTTCTTCAGAATTAAGAGCCTTTCCTTTCCTACTATAATTGTATTTCTTAGCTTTTTTATCCCACAGGGATGAACTAGCAAAGTCGATACCCATTGCTACATTCTGGCCCAAATTGAATCCGGCATTCTCGATGGCTTTTTCCGTAATTTGTAATGCTTCGTCATTGGTCACATTGGGCGCCCATGCTCCTTCATCGCCTCTACCATATGTAAATTTGCCATCGTATATTTCGATAACATTTCTAACTTCTTTATGTATCTTGAAATTCGTTCTTAATGCTTCTCCAATATTACTAGCGCCAATTGGGAGAATCAATATTTCTTGAATGTCGGGTGTCCCAGGTCCAGCATGAGCTCCCCCACCAAGCACGTTTCCTAATGGAAAAGGAAACTTGTATGGGCCATTTTTGTTCAACAGTTTGAACAACGGAATTTGCGCAGCCTTTGCAGCTGAATCGACCGAAGCAATGCTCAAGGCATATGCGACAGATCCTCCTAATTTAGAGTAATTATGGGTTGGATCAATATCCTTCATGATACCCTGTAATTCGGCCGGATCGTCTGCACTAATCCCCACAAACCTAGATTTATTTTTCTCAAAAAACTCGATAGCGCGTTCTGGGGAATTCATGGGAAATGATTTGCATTCCAGCGTCCCAACGCTCGCGCCTGATGGAGCCGCCGCTCTACCAAGGTGCTTGCCATCAGTGACAACATCTATTTCAATGGTTTCAGTCCCACGACTGTTAAAGATTATACGCGAATTAAGGTCAGTTATACTAGCCATCGAATAATGAAATATTTCACTAATCTATTTCTGACTGAATCTCGGACATTCTTCGTCTTAAAGCTTCGTAATATGGGATCACTTGGTCAATGGTTTCAACAGTTGAGACAAATATTCTGCGACAGCAGTATCGATTTATTCCCAACGAGTCCATTATTTTTGCAGGATCTTCTCCAGATTTAGCCCTTGATACATATTCTGAATATTTATCCGCTACTGGAGTACCGCAAGTAAAACAACGAACAGGAACAAGCATTTACATAGTATCGTTGGCCCGATAATAAAAACCATCTGCAAATCAGGGATAAAATCTGACCAAGTCAGAGAAAAACGGATTATCACTGTCTCTATCTGCATAACTCAAATAGTTATATTCAAATTACTCTGAACTATCGAAAATTACTGAGCGGGAGTCGCCCAGCTTGGTCAAAGGCGTAAGACTGAGGCTCTTATCCCTCAGGGGTTCGTGGGTTCAAATCCCATCTCCCGCACTGTTTTCTTTGGTCCCGTTACATGTCAGTTGTGATGTCCACTCAGTTCGAAAAAAGATATTAAGAACTAGCAATTTTGCGATGTAAAAATTATTCACTTTTATGTGTTCAAGTCAGCCACGACATCTAAATTTGAAAAGAAAGAAGGAATATTGAAGTGATAAATCATATTTTGTTTGCGATTGACGCATTATCTGAAACCTTTGGGTTAAAATAAAACAAGTCTATGGGATGGGGTCTAAATATCAAGTATTTTCCTGTAGACAAATGTTTAGCCATTCAGCAGTATGCCTGCTAGCGTCATATCATACGGCAGTAACCTGAATTTATGTTCCCTTTTCAGGCTATAGGAAGCCCTGGAATCTCATATTTAGGACCATAAAATGATCTCGGTTAGGAAATAACTTAGCAAGAATTCCCAAACTCTTTCATAACCTGATCACTATGCCCTAACGGTTTCACTCGGTGAAAAACCTTGATTATCCTTCCGTCCTTCCCAATCAAAAATGTGGACCTATGAACGCCTAAGTACTCTTTTCCCATGTAATTTTTTGGACCATAGCTTCCGTACAGCGATGCAATCTTGTGGTCCGTGTCTGAAATCAGCTCGTACGGAATGTTCATTCGTTGTTTGAATTCTTTGTGTGATTCAGTTTTATCAGGACTTACCCCAAGAACGGTAATCCCTCTGCTTTCAAATTTTTCATTGTCAGTCGAGAATTCTTTTGCTTCTGTTGTGCAACCGGGTGTAAAATCCTTTGGATAAAAATACAGTATTACGCATTTAGACCCTCGATAATCAGATAGATTCATAGATTTCCCATTCGTCGTTCTGAAGCTAAATTCAGGAGCGAATTGGCCCACCTCAGGATAGTTCGATTCTGTGGATTCCATGTCTTGTCTAGCCTAATGATTAAGAGGTTGGCAGTGTAGCATTTAAAGACTATGATGAACTGGTAATTATTTTCTACTATGTGTAAGTTATTCAAATTGGACCAGCTGGAAACTTCCAATATATTTTATATTTCATACAAAGAACAGCTCATCCCTAAACTCCTGCTCATCATTAAGATGCCATTATATTTAGCTACGATGGTGAGAAAGATAAACTGCGTATTTCAGAGTTTACCTGTAGGATTGTTATCCCCGAGTAGAATCTACTCTGCTCTGTTTGATGAAATGTAGTCAGCACCTTCACAATTCAATACATAAATGCTGATCTTCGATATAGTATAGTAATCAATGCAATAATTGCTTAATACGTATATCGTTTCTCCGGCCAGAAGGAAGAAAGTGATTAACCGAACACAAAA
>JBOGPP010000107.1:0-1830 GCA_050748485.1 Nitrososphaeraceae archaeon
GCACGGTTATTATCATCGTCCTTTTCAGAATCATTGCCGTAGCTTTTCTCGTCACCAGAATCATCCCTGCCTTTACTCTCTCTCATAGTGGTGCCTTCTTTTCCTTGGCTAAATTATTACTATCAAATGATATATTTGAATATATCTGCACGAATCAGGCGCAAGATTCATCAATTTCTAACCTAATTCGGACTCATATAGCCAAATTTGTGGAATACACAAAATATCATCCGATAGTTTTTTATTTTATTTGATTTCATTATATATTATATTGAGAACAGAGAAGGAAAGAGGAGATAGTAGCAGTCATTACGATGACCAAACAATTGAAAATCTAAAGAACTACTATCAGGTAGAAGATCATCAATCTAGCGATTTATTAAGATTTATAAAAAAACATGGAACACTTCATGACTCCGATGATTGAGAAAACCTGAGATAGGTTAAGATATTTCACTAAGCTAATAACTAATAACTTTCGAAAAAACAGTCCGATCGTACTATCGTACATAGGATATAATCCGATGTAAAATATACAATATGAGTCACCCCTTCTCTACACAAATCTGCAAGTACCAACATTAATGTATCATTTTCGATTTTAACTTCATTCAGAATACGAGAGGTATTGGATGTTTTATGTTTACTAGTAACATTGAAATTGACTAGCATAATGCATTTGAGTATATAAGTTGCCATTGACCAATATGATGTTATGAAAAAGTTCATTAATATTCAATTTCCGGATCTGGATGATAAAAATGTTAGAATAGAATTAGATGATACACTTGCCCCAAAGACTTTCAAAACAATACTTGATAATTTGCCAGTTGAAGTTAATATCAATAAGTGGGGAGAAGAGCTCTATACAGATCGAACTACAATAGCTGTTGAACAGGAAGACAATGCAAAGACAGAAGTTAATGAATTAGATGTTGCCTACTGGCCTGAAGGAAATGCATTGTGCTTATTTTATGGACCGACTCCTATCAGTGAGAACGGAGAAATACTGGCGTACTCTCCTGTAAATATAGTAGGTAAGATTGTAGATTCTTCTAGTAAAGACGATATTTTGAACCGAATTAAGGAACGAACAAGAGTAATTATTAGAGAGTCTATCTAATTTTTGTAATACATGATGAATAGTATTCTTTAGTCGAACTCATAGTATGTTAGAAAATATAGAATAAAACTCATAACGAAAATAAGGTTCCTAGCCTGTATTTAACGGCATGACTATGAGGGTACTTCATATGAGGTGATACTTTGAATATATTTTGAAACTAATTCATGCTGTATGAAATATTAGAGGTTCGAAGCCGGATAAATCACTAGTATTACTAAAGTTGGAGGAGCAAGGGATCTTGCTCTTGATATTCATTTTGGCTTAGGAAATCTGGAGAGGAATGCCTCTTCGGCTTGGAGGTCTAATGTAATATGTAATAGCTACTTCTATAGTACCAACAAGATAATTTTCTTCTTTACAGCCGAAAAGGAGCCCTTCATAACTCTGACACAAATCTTAACAGATATTAAGTATATAAATGCTTTTCAACCCAAATGTTAAATCTTGCTGTAAAGAACCTTATATAATACTAATCTGATATGAATCATTAGAATGTTAGAAAATCTGAATTTGCTAGCATATACAGCACTTGGCTTTGCTATTAGCTACTTGGCTCTTGAAGGAGGGTGGCATTTTACAGCCTGCAGAATCAAAGACAAATCAATACCACCATGTGTATTCAAACAGGTTAAAGCACTGCTCATCTCAAGTAGCTGAAGTGTCTAAATACATAAAGCAAGCAAGTTAGAATGAGAAATGAACAT
>JBOGPP010000108.1:0-5010 GCA_050748485.1 Nitrososphaeraceae archaeon
ATGGTCTTACTCCATCGGAGATGTTTCTACAAAGGTTAATTACATCCACTATAGATAAAGGAACTAAGCAGCAAAGTGTAACCCATGTAGGTAATCAAAAATGTAACCTATGTACGTAAGTACAACAACTAGCTTCACTCTCTGCGGCAGACAATGTTTAGCTTTACCTCAACTATTATTTATTATACGTCTAGGCGTCAAACAAACCATTTTGAATGTAACATTCATTTCATAATAAAAGATTGGAAAAACATCCATTTGGCTGTAGAGCTAAAAGAGCCGGCAAATAGGTCTACGGCAAAATTATCGTAGGCCAATTAGAACTGATAGGTCTAGGGGAAAATCCCCAATAGCTAAAGCAGAAGATAGCAGAGCATTCCAGAGACCACTAAAGCATGCTGGTTTTCTTGATTAATTACTACCTAGATATACTACTCAAAAGGAAGAAACTTTAACTATTCGATGATATAATAGCCATGCAAGATAGTTTGTTCGGTATCATATCTTTATTGTCGTCAGCCATAGTGATTATCGGTTTTGTCGCTGTTAATTATCTAGATGTAGGAGAGTACTATATTGCTTCATCGCCAGAGGATAATGGCATAGGACAGGATAGAAAGAATACCGAATGGGATGAGCTGGAGCAACAAGATGAAGAGAGAACAGCACATGAACAGGAAGCAAATCCTACTTCAGGCTTTATTACGTTAGCAGCATTGGCTCAACAAGAAAAACAAGTCACACTTACCGCTATGCTGACAGATAATTCAGGAGGCAATCCTTCGAACGACCAAAGGGAGCGCCTATTTCAGCCTGCAATGCAAGAGTTAAGAGCCAAACATCCTGACATAGACATTAAAATAAACTATATTCAATCTCCATACAATAAAACTCGGGCGGACATGTTAGCAGCATTTGCTGACCGAACTCCTGTTGATATAATCTTACTAGACCAGATTTGGCTTGGAGAGTTTGCTGAACGAGGATATCTAACTGATCTTACAGATCGAGCAAAACAATGGGGAGGGCTTTCTGATTGGTATCAGGCAAATTTGGACGGTAATGTGTACAAAGGCAAGGTGTATGGTATATGGGCCTGGACCGACGTTAGAGGCATATGGTATTGGGAAGATTTATTGAATAAAGCCCAAGTTGATCCTAATTCACTTAAGACGTGGGATGGATATATTTCATCGACAAATAAGCTTAGCCAGGCCTTAAAAGATCAAGGAATACAAGGAACGGTTCTTAATAATGCTAACTACTCTCCAGATCTTTGGTATCCTTACCTTTGGATGCTTGGGGGTGAGATCATTGTACCAAAGGACGGACACCCAACAAAGGGCAATTACTGGTTTCCAGCATACAATAGCTCAGAAGGTGTTAAAGCATTGGAATTCATCAAAGAACAAGTTAGCGCAGGTATTAAACCTGTAAAAGGTTTAACAGATGAACCCTTTGTTGATCGAAAGACTGCAGTATATATTACTGGGTCTTGGCTGCCAGGATGGTTCCCGATTAATCAATGGTCAAGTCTTCCCCAAAGAATGGGTTTTATACCAGCCTTTCCCGTACCTGCTGGAACTAATCAGAGTTCTACCATGATGGGAGGATGGGAACTGGCTATCCCTCAGACAGGTCAAAACAAAGAGCTTGCATGGGAACTACTTACAATAATGTTAGAGCCAAAAATAATTAGTCCATGGTTGGAGCAAAATGGATTTCTTCCAACGCAGATGACTTTAGGGTCAGGTCCTCAATCAGCACAACTTAATCAAACAATCCCTTTCTATAACAAGATGATCACTATGTTTCCAACGGCTCATAGTAGACCCAGTATAGCAGAGTATCCACAAATAGCTGAGAATGTGAGGGAAGCAATTGAAAACGTTTACTATGGCATCAAGGAACCTAAACAAGCACTCGATGACGCCGCTGCAAAATCTGCGAAGGCGTTGGGCTGGTAGTAATTTGTCTTTACAGAACAAGTCTATATTTTCATGAAAACACCAAAAATTATTTTAGCTCTCCCAGATTTTATTGGAAGATTCAACTAACTGTCAAAGAGCAATTGCTGAAGCGGCATCGCCAACAATTGTACTGGTCAAATCGCTTACCGTTAACTCAAAAATCTTCTGGGCCTCACCCAATATTAGAGCCCTATATACACCGATATAAGGTTGTGACGCCGCATATTTTCCGCCATTGTAGAATCTGCTGCTAACCAAGAAGCTGAATTCGTCCGGATCTCTTACGATCGATTCGAAAACAGAAGAAACAGCCAATTTTGGGAAGTCTCTTCTTTTTGATAATATATTGGTAACTTTCTCTTCAGCAGCTTTTCTGATTTTCTTATACTCGTTACTGTTCCCTAATACCCTTAAAAGAGTGTCAAGTCTTGTTTTTCGTTTGTGTAAATTCTCTATCTCCTCGATATTCCTTAGACACATTAGTTAACACTCGTCCTTGAATCCTTAAGCCTCTTATTTCTGTTTTTCTGATTCCAGGGAATCTAACTCTTTAGTGAGCCTCTTGTATCTTTGTTCTATCAATGACAGGTACTCAGTAGAAACTTGAAGCAGGTTAACGACACATTCTGGGATCATGTGCAGACCTTTAGAAAGTCAGTGCAACTTTAGGAAATGCGCAATTTGGTTGACGAAAGTAATCAAGAACCAATTCACCAATTCTTAGTTACCTTTGTCTGTCTGAACCCACTAAAGCCGGTCATGGACAATTGTGGGGCAATACAGCTATCTCTTTCTGCGAATAGCCGTGTCTACCTCTCCCATTACTTCATTCAGATATTCCTTCATATATTCATAAGATTCCTCTATTTCCCTTTTCCTTCTTTCAATTTCGAATATTTCTCTTGTCTTTTTCTCCACCTCTTTTCTAAGAGTGCTGTTCCATTTAGCAAGGATTATTATCAATACCGCTACAGCAATAAAAGTCAAAGCAAATAAAGTTAAGATCCTTAAATTCTCCGAAGAGATTGCACGCTGTATTAGCGAATGAATTTGCTCTGTGGGTGTAACTATCTGTATGAAGAATTTTGGTTGATCGCCGATATAGATGGGATATTGGGTATTCAACCGTTCCCCCGTTCCATAGTCGTAAATAGCAGAGCCTGAGTTACCCGTCAGCAGAGAGCGCGTAAGGTTGTTCAATACTGGATTGTAATTTATGAAGTCTTGGACGTAGCTTCCAAAATAGTTTTGTCCTACCAACGTGTTGTCTACCCCGTTGGCCAAGATCGTCCCCAACCTATCAAAAGCAACCAAAAATTGTCTATCTCCAAGCTCCACATTTCCATACTTTGCAAAGAAGGGGACGGTAGGAATCGAAGCACCTATTATTCCTATATACTGATCGGATTGCCTGCTTATAATAGGGTATGCGATGAAAACTACGTAGACGTCCTGTCTTTCAAATCCTCCCGATGTTGTCAGCGAACGATTGGATTTAGCGCTCTCGACCCACGGTCTCAGCGAGAGGTCTTTGCCCAGAAATGTCTCCGACCCTTTGGGAGCAAAGCTCATCCTCACTACCCCATCCTTATCAATAACAAAGAGCCTATTTATAATACCATGGTAGTCATCATATTTCTCTTTTAGCAACGCTTCTAATTCGTTTCCTGTTAGATTTTCTTCCTGAAGGTACTTTGAATTCGCCAATCCGTCTAACATAGCAATTACACGATTTAGGTCTGACTCTATGTGATTGGAAACAGTTTTTGTAGATTCAAATTGTCTCTTTTTTTCCTCCTCAATAAAGTTATGCCTAATCGACTCCTCAGCTATGTTCTGGTAATAAATAAATAATCCGAAAGATAAAGACAATATCAAGATTACCGATGCGATACCAATCCTTCTAAATTGATCCAATCATAATCACTTTATTTAACATATCCATATTCTTAATTCTTAGAGACAACAGAAATCATGACGGCTAACTTTAAATACATATTGATCCACCAGAACTGATTTAATTGGGCTAGGCTTTTTAATATTTTTTTCGATCTTTCACCGAGGAAGGCTATTTTGGTAAAAACCCCTCAACCTATGATCTTCCAACAGTAAAGAATATTACACTTGCCTCAGTCTTAAGATGAGGCGATCCCTCCGTCCGAATTCGTTGATTGAATCACTTTAGATAGGCTTAGGAATAGAGTATCGATGCCTATCAAATCGGCAACTAATAGGCAAGTCGCTATCAACTCTCCGCATCTAAGGTATGACCTTCAACGTCGAACTTCAAAGTTTCTGCGTGGAAACAAATAACTATAACCAATTTAACGATTCAAATTCCGTTTAGCGGACGTCTTTTCATATTGTGATCGACGATTGGTAGTAAATCTGTCCTCGAACATATTAGATAAAGATCTATAGTTCACTTTTCGGACTATTTTAAACCCTTCTTGAAATAATTTCAAACATCTGACTGCTGGCATCACATTTTCGTTCTCAGCGTTCCTGCACCCATCCCAGAACATTTGCAGATTTTGTCGCTGCATCATCTAATGCTTCCATAGGATCTTTCGTGTCGTAATAAACGGCATCCAAAGCTTCTTTAATATAATGAGCAATTTGTGGATATTCCGGAATATTTGGTCGAAACCCTGCAAATGGAATAACGGAGATCATTTCATCATAATAAGGAAATAAGGTTGATGCTTCAATGCGTGGTTCCCCCTCTCCTATCGCTACTTGGGTCGGCAGAAGCCTATGTTCCACTAGCCATGGAGCAAGTATCTTTGGTTCAAGCATTAGCGTTAATAATTTCCATGCTAAATCCTTGTGAAGAGACGTGCTAGGGATACCAAATTCCCATCCACCCATTAAAGTAGATGTTTGATTATCTTCACTCGGAACTGGAAAAATAGGAAGAAATCCAATTCTCTTCTCAAAATCTTGTACTGGAACAAATTTTGTTGGCATCCAAGATCCTTCTATCATAACTGCAAATTTTCTATCGATAAATTCTTCACCCCAATGATGCTCCTTCTGG